>JBKJNE010000485.1:0-4263 GCA_046596015.1 Alphaproteobacteria bacterium | reverse complement strand
ATTCTTTTCCTGCAGCGTGTAGCGCAGGCGGGCGACCAGAGCGCGGCCGCTCGAGACATGCTGGCGCGAGCCGATCTTGTTCCACAGATTGCGCGGTATCACATACCAGACGGCCAGCAGTCCCATCGGATCGGACTTGAAGAACGCCACCCGCCGCAACTCCTTGACCGAGCCGACGACGCCGCCCGGGATGCTCCCTGGGCGTTTGCGCAGCCGGTCGAAGTCCTTCAGCTTGCGGCCCGAGAACACCTTCGGATCGATGGAACGGCCGCCCTTGCAGCCGCCGGGCGTTTCCGGCCGGTAATCGGGGAAGTCCTCCATCATCTGGAACTTCACCTCGCTGTTGTCGGTCATGTAGCGGGTCATGACCGGCGCGTACTCCACGAAGGTCTCCAGCTTGGCCGGCGCGACCCGGTTGCCGATGTTGTGCTTCAGGTAGGTGACCGCATCCTCCGGCGTGTCGGGAATGCCGGCGGCCTTCATCAGCGGGTTGTTGGGGATCCAGGCGACGCCGCCGGAATAGGCCGTGGTGCCGCCATAGAACTCGGTCTTCTCGATCACCAGGGCCTCCAGGCCCTCATTGGCGCCGACGACCGCCGCGGTCAGGCCCGCCGATCCAGTCCCCACCACCAGCAGATCGGTTTCATGGTCCCAGTTGATCTCGGCCATCGCACTCTCCCGTTTGCGAAAACGGGGACCATGAGGCCCCCGTTAATGCGACGAGTGTTATGCGAAAATCCCGCCGGCGCAAGCCGCCAATCGGGTCAGCGCGGCGCCATCCTGATGGCGCCGTCCAGGCGAATGGTCTCGCCGTTCAGCATGGTGTTGGTGCAGATCTCGCGGACCATGGAGGCGAACTCCTCGGGCTTGCCGAGGCGCTTGGGGAACGGGATCGAGTTGGCCAGCGACTGCAGCACCTCGTCGCGGGCGCGCAGCATCAGCGGCGTGGCGAAGATGCCGGGGCAGATGGTGTTGCAGCGGATGCCGACGTTCGCCAGGTCGCGGGCGATCACCAGGGTCATGCCGACGATGCCGGCCTTGGTCGCGGTGTAGGCGATCTGGCCGACCTGGCCGTCGAACGCGGCGACCGAGGCGGTCTGCACGATCACGCCGCGCTCGCCGTCTTCCATGGGCTCCAGCGTCTGCATCTCGGCGGCCACCAAACGCGAGCAGTTGAAGTGGCCGATCAAATTGGTGTTCACCACCCGCTGGAAGTCGGCCAGCGGCATCGGGCCATCCTTGCCGACGATCTTGTTGGCCTTGCCGATGCCGGCGCAGTTGACGAGGATGCGCGGGATGCCGTGCGCCTTCTTCGCCACCTCGATGCCGGCCAGCACGTCGTCCTCGGACGCCACCTCGACCCGGGCGAACGCGCCGCCGATCTCGGCCGCGACCTTGTTGCCCAGCTCCTCGTTCAGGTCCCACAGCGTGACCTTCACGCCGTTGGCGGTCAGCTCGCGCGCCGTCGCCGCGCCCAGACCCGAAGCGCCGCCGGTGATGATGGCGGACTGTCCCTGCAGTTTCATGATGGTTCTTCCCTGTTTGGTTCGGTTTGACTCGGTTGCCGCACCCGGATTAACGGCCCGCCGCGCGCAAGGCAAGACCCGGCGTTACCGAAAGGTAAAGTCGCCTGCGCCGTTGACTTATCCGGTGCCGCGCAGCAGGGTTCGTGACCTGTCAAACGAGGAGCAGACCATGGCCATCATCATCAGCGCCGAACTCAGGATCGACCCCGCCGACCTGCCGAAGATCCGCGAGTTCGCGGCCGTCATGGTCGAGAAGACCAACACGCTCGAGAAGGGTCCGTGCATCGCCTACGCGTTCTCGGAGGACTTCAACGAGCCGGGCCTGGTGCGCGCGTTCGAGGTGTGGGAATCCGACGAGGCGCTGGCCGAGCACTTCAAGACCCAGCACATGGCCGACTTCCAGGAAGGCATGAAGGGCATCACAGTCAAGGGCGTGAGCGCCATGCGCTACGAACTGGGCAGCTACGGCAAGTTCCGCTGAGGAGACGACAGATGGCCATCAAGTCACCCGCCCGCATCGAGCCGCTCGCCGTCGACCAGCTTCCCGACTGGATGCGCAACGGCCCGGACATCCTGCGCGTCAACATCATGAAGACGCTGGCGCATCACGAGGACCTGCTGAAGCCGTGGAACCGGTTCGCCGGCCACATCATGGGCTTCACCAGCACGCTCAACGGCCGCGAGCGCGAGATCCTGATCCTGCGCACCGGCTGGAACCACCAGTCGGACTATGAATGGGGCCAGCACGTCATCATCGGCCGCAACGCCGGCCTGAGCGACGACGAGATCAACGCCATCGCCACCTGGCCCAAGGGCGGCGCCTGGACCGAGCAGGAAAAGCTGCTGCTGCAGGCCACCGACGAGCTGTTCAAGAACTCGGAGATCGGCGACGCGACCTGGGCCGCGCTGGCGAAGCACTACGACAACCGGCAGATGCTCGACATCATCTTCACCGTCGGCCAATACACCCTGGTCTGCTACACGCTGAAGACCGTGCGCGTGCAGCTCGACGACGGCGTCGGCGGATTGCCGACGGTGTGATCATCGGCCGAGGCACGGAGGGACGAAGGGCTGTCTGAAGGCCGGCCTTTCTTCTTTTCGGCTCACGCAAATTTGCGACGAGTAATACTTGAAATCATTAGGCTAGTTGGACAATATCGAGCATCCAACATGCTTCTGGACAAGGAAGCAG
Organism: Alphaproteobacteria bacterium; assembly: GCA_046596015.1. Lineage (GTDB taxonomy): Bacteria > Pseudomonadota > Alphaproteobacteria > SMXS01 > SMXS01 > RI-34. The sequence goes on along the minus strand of JBKJNE010000485.1, from coordinate 1,545 downwards.
ATGATGGGGCGGGGGGTTCCATGAAAGTCCAATTTAGGCTAACTGTTTTTGTTTGTTTGATTTTTTCCTTGTTCAGCCTGCCCTCGCTCGCAGGACCGCCGAATTTCGTTTCCGAGGAGGCAAGAACTGTCGCCGGCGGGCGCGCGGTGCAGGTGCTGGTGGCGCAATCGGAGATCAAGTCGAACATCAACCAGTCCTACGCCACGGTGGCCTTGGGTGGCGGCCTGCTCGGCGCGCTGATCGACGCCGCGGTCGAGGCGGAGCGGGCGAAGAAGGCCGAGGAGGACATCACCCCGATCCGCGAGGCGCTGACCGGAATCGACGTGGACGCGCTCGCCCAGACGACCGCCAAGGCGTCGCTGGAAGGCGTGCCGTGGCTGCAGGCGGCGCCGGTCAGTTTCGGCAAGGATTCCACGGCCTTGGGCAAGAGCGCCGCGCTCGATGCCGGATCGACCGAGCAGATTGCGTTCCTCGAATACACCTATGACGTCTCGTCCGAATTCGATGCCGTCCGCGTGGTGCTGAACATGCAGTTCGCCAAGCGCGCCCTGCCGCCGAGCAAGGCCAAGAAGGAGCCGAAGCCCGAGAGCCGCCTCTCGTCGAAGAACCTGACCTATTCCCAGACCATCACGAGCGTGGTCATGCTGCCTGACCGCTCGGTGCACAACACCGAGAACGCCACGCGCCTTGCCACCGACGGCGGCAAGCTCACCCGCGATGCGCTGATCACGGCGTTCCGTGACGTACAGCAGCTCACGATCCGCGCGCTCACTCTGACCGAAGCCGACATCGAGGCCATGGAGTCGAGGGAGCACAAGCGGACAACCATCGCGGGGTTCTCCGGGCGCAAGCAGAACGCCGAAGGGGCCGACACGCTGCTGTGGAACGACGCTTTCGTGCATGCACAGCCCATGTCCGCGCCCGCCGCGGGCGAACCTGCCGTGGCCGAGCAGGGCCCGGCGGGTGACGTGGCGCCCGGCGACGCTGGTGCTCAGGCGGGAACAGCGTCCGACCAGGCCACCGCAGCGCCGGACCAGGCTGCCGCGCCGGCCGATGAGGCGGCGCCCGCGACCGAGGCTGCGGCGCCGTGGGACACCGCAGCCCAACCGGCCGAACCGGTCGACACAGCCGCCGCGCCGGCTGCTGATCCCGAAGCCGGACTGGCGCAGGCCCCGGGCGAGGCCGCCGCGCCCCAGCCGGATGCGGTCCCCGATCCAGCGGCGATGCCGCAGCCGGCGCCGGAACAGCCCGCGCCTCCCCAAGGCGCGCTGGAGCCGGCCACACCGGGACAGGCGGCATCCGCTCCGGTGGCCTCGGCGCCTGATCAGGGCGCGCCCGTCTCTCAATGACCATATCCAGGCTCCCACGGCGATTGCCGCGTGCGGTGCTTCCGCGGCTGGCCGCCCGGCTGCTCACCGCCTGGCTGCTGCCCATCTCCCTGCTCGCGGCATGCGCGAACCCGCCACCCATGACGGCAAGCCAGACGCTGCCGCCCGATCGCCCGTCGAAGGTGCATGCCGCCAAGGACGCCCCGCCCTGCACCGT
>JBKJNE010000326.1:0-4282 GCA_046596015.1 Alphaproteobacteria bacterium | reverse complement strand
CCATCGGGCTCCAGCATGCCGAGCGCGAAGTCCGGGTCCCAGGTCTGATAGTGGTTGAGCTGGTCGAGAAACCCGCCCAGCGAACTCTGGGCGGCGTGCCTGACCCGGCCGCCGGCGGCCAGCACGAACGCGGCCTGGAAATCGCGGGCCTCCCGGGCGAACGGCTCCAGGGTGTGGGCGGGCCGGTCGGCCGGCGCGATCCCGATGTTGCAATAGGCGATGACCTCGCCCGCCGCGCATGCCTGGCCGTCCCGGCAAAGCCATTTGATCCCCGATCGCCAGACCACGCAGCCGGGCGGCGCGAGCGGTCCCAGGCTGAGGGGAACGGCGGCCATCAGCCGTCCAGGCTCCACCAGTCGGTCTGGTGCATGATGCCGGCGACGCTGGTCCGCGCCGCCCGTCCGGCGACGGCATCCAGGCTTTCCTCGGGGTCGGTGCTGAGGATCAGCAGCGGCGCGCCGACCGGGATTTCCTCACCGATGCCGACCAGGACCCGGCGCAGCCATGCCCGGTCGCGCAGGGCGATGCGGTGATAGGTCACGGGCGGGCAATCATGGGCGACGGCAACGCTGAGATCGACCTTGAGGTCGATGAGCTTGGCGCCCGGTTGCAGCAGGCTTCCCTCGGCGGCGTAGAGCGCCTCGACGACGGCCGACTGCATGTCGGGGTTCATCCGGGGTAGCGCGACGGATAGAATCATCCGGGAGTCCCGTTGCAGGAGGGATTGGCGCGGCCCCCGAAACTATCCGCGAGGCCGTCCGCGCGGTTAATCTGCCATACGGACGCCCGGCTGTCCCCAGCCTTGCGCCGATATGTCAGGCGAGCACCTCGGACTTGAACTCCTCGAACTTGCCGTTGGCCGGATCGCGGCGCAACTCGTCCACATAGGTGAAGCGCACGTCGAACGGATGGGCCAACTCCTCGTGCATCAGGCGCCGCACCTCGGCCTCCTCGGCGGCCGACAGCGGGCGCGACACCGCCATGCGCGCCTCGATCAGCGTCAGCGTTTTCTGGATGAGCTGGAACTGGCGGATCGGCGGCACATTCTTGAAGACGTCCAGCGGCACCGCCGGCCAGTACTTGCGGCCGTCCGGCGTGCAGACCAGATTACGAACCCGGCCGCCGATGCGGGCGATGACGGGAAACCCGCGGCCGCTCGGGCACGGCTCGCCCACCTCGCCCAGGTCGCCGATATCGTAGCGGATCATCGGCGTGGCGAAGTTGTGCAGCGGGGTGACGACGATGCGGCCGGTTTCGCCCGTGCGGCAGGCACGGCCCTCGTCGTCCAGCACCTCGACGATCATGCCTTCGGACTGTTCCAGATAGTGGGTTCCCTCGGGCGCCTGCAGCGCGATGTAGCCGACCTCCTGGGCGCTGTAGATGTCCGTCACCCGGGCGCCCCACACGGTTTCCGCCAGCGTGCGGATGTCCGGTGACAGAACTTCGCTGAGGGTCTGGATCTCGCGCAGCCGCGGCAGCGACCACCCCTCGTCACGGAAGAGTTCGGCCAGCGCCCGCAGGTTGGACGGAAAGGTCATCAGGTAGTCCGGGTTCTGCCGGCGCAGCCACTCCGCCTGCACCCGCACGTCGTGGCGGATGTCGAGCATGGCGGCCCAGCCGGTCCGGTACAGCTCGGCGAATGGCGATCCCCAATTGTCCGCCACGGCGCCGCGCGGGTCGTCGGCGATCTGCCGGTCATGGAGGTAGCGGATGACGGCGATGCGGCCCTGAAGATCGCGGTCGTGCCAAAATGCCTGCCGTAGGGTGAGAAGATTGAACAGGTGGCTGGTCAGCGCTGTCTTGTGGACCGTCACACTCCGCCCGGTCGATCCGGATGACGAGGCCTCATGCAGATGGCCATGCTCCGGCGGCACCCAGTCGGCGCGCAATTCGGCGCCGCGGTCCTGAAGCACCGCGCGGGTGAGGATAGGCAAGCGCTCCAGCGGGAACGCACCGATCTCGTGACCCGCATTCCAGCCATATTCGGGCAGCATCGCCCGGTAATAGGGACTATGCCGCGCGGCATGGCGCAGCAGCAGGTCCAATTGGCTGAACTGCGCCGCGCGCAGCGCCGCCGCCGGCAGCCACTGGAGTTCGGACAGCATATGGAGATCGTGCGATAGATGGGCAGTGCCGATACCCGACAAAGGCGGCCAAATGATGCCGGGGATTTTAGGCGGCGCAGGCGATTCTCGGCGCATCGGTAAGGCTGTTGGGTTGGTGGAGAGATTATGCCGCGTTGGCGACAGCAGGACCAATTTCACTCTCGTTCGTAGTAAGGACGGTACTCGATGCCCGCCCCTTCCGCCATTGGCTGCGGTTGGCTGGCCGTTTGATCAGATGAAGGTTGGTATGCAGGCAAGACCGCGAGCCACTTGTCGCAGTGTCCCGTCCGCACGCGTCTACTGCGGCGGGTAGCGTTCGAACGCCGGCAACTCGTGCGCATGCTCCATCCACCGGATGCGTTCGGCGACTTGGATGTGCGCCTGCGCCGGCACCGCGTCCGGGTCGTCATAGGTCGCACTCTGGACGTCGATGATGCCGGGCAGGATGTCGGCATTCGTATAGAAAAGTCCGGTGCCGCATTCGGCGCAAAAATGCCGCCGTCCATTGGTCGAAGACTCGTAGATCTTCGGGTGGCCCTGCGTCACCGTCACCGCGGCGACCGGGTACATGGTCCAGCCCACCATGGGCGCGCCGGCATGGCGCCGGCAGTCGGCGCAATGGCACAGCGAATGATTGAGCGGGTCGCCCTCCGCCTGATAGCGGATCGCTCCGCAATGGCAGCCGCCGGTGATGGGCATCGGCACTCTCCCGAACTTGATGGCCCAGCCGTTTCTGACGTGCTTTTTCGCCCGGCCGGACCTCGTCGGCGTTGATAGTGCAGATGCAGGTGCCGACCTGTCACTCAGTTTCCGCTCCGCTCTGCGGGTGCGCCGTGGCCACGCCGAACATCTTGTCGAAGAGGGCTTGCCTCCCTGATCGACAGGCACGGATTTTGCACCTCTTGCAGTTGTGAACAGTACATCGACGCGGCAATGAGCGGGCCTTCCATTCCTCGCAACTCGGCCTCAGTGATCGGCACGACGCCCGGCCAGTCGTCTCACACCTCCGTGCATTGGCACGGGCTCTATCTGCCCAGCGGCATGGATGGCGTCGGCGGCCTCTCGCAGCCCCATATCAAGCCCGGCGAAACCTATGCCTATGAGTTCACCCTCAGGCAGCACGGCACCCACATGTACCACCCGCATGCGGACGAGATGACCCAGATGGCGCTGGGCATGATGGGCCTGTTCATCATCCATCCGAGGGGCGCCGAGCCGGAGCGGATCGACCGCGACTACGCCTTCCTGCTGCACAACTGGGCGCTGCATCCCGGCACCTACCGGCCCGATCCCGCCATCATGCAGGAATTCGACCTGTGGACCTTCAACGGCAAGACCTTCCCGGCGATCGACCCCATCGTCGCGCGCACTGGCGAGCTTGTGCGGATCAGGATCGGCAACCTCTCGATGTGGAACCACCCGATCCACCTGCACGGCGTGCAGTTCCGGGTGACCGGCGGCGACGGCGGACGCTGGCCGCGGTCGTCATGGCGAACCGAAGTGACCGAGATCATTGGTGTTGGCCAGATGCGCGACATCGAGTTCGTCGCCATCCCCGGCGACTGGGCGTTTCACTGCCACATGTCGCACCACACCATGGGCCAATGGGACACCAGCTTCCCAATCCCATAGGCGTGGATCAGTCCGGTGTCGAAAAGGATATCCGGTCGATCCTGCCGGGCTACATGGCCATGGGCAAGGACGGCATGGCGGAACATGGCGGGCATGTTGCGATGGGCATGCTCAGCGGCCCGGAAAACACTCTGCCGATGATGAGCGGCAACGGCCCCTTCGGCCCGATCGAAATGGGCGGCATGTTCACCGTGGTCAAGGTGCGTGACGATCTCGCTTCCGGCGATTACGGCGACCCTGGCTGGTACCGCCACCCGAAGTCGAGACTGGCACGCCGGGTCAGCGACGACCCGAACTTCGGATCGCCAGCACGTCGCCGGCCGGCGACAGCTTCCAAGGCGCCCGCGAACCATCCTGAGATGCCCGATATGCCGGGCATGAAGCACGGCGAGTGACACACAACGGAAAAGGAGATACCCATGAAACTGGTCAAGACCTTGCTCCTCCTGGCCATGGCCTGCCTCATGGGCGCCGCTCTCTTTGTCTATTTGGGCATCTTCAACGTCGCCGCCGATGCGCCCCACTCGAAGCCAGCCTACTGGCTG
>JBKJNE010000275.1:0-4562 GCA_046596015.1 Alphaproteobacteria bacterium | reverse complement strand
CCATGGCCGGCACGCGGCCGTTGGGATTGATCGCCAGATAGTCCGGCTTCTTGGCGTCGTTCATGAAATGCGTGGACACCATCTCGTAGTCGAGCCCGGTCTCCTGCTTCAGTTCCTCGGCCAGCCACAGGGTCCGGTTGGCCCGCGATCCGGGCGTGCCGTAGATCTTCACCGCGCTCATCTCGTCCCTCTCCTTGAGAACATGCCCAACGCTGGCATTCCACGGCCGCCGCGACAACGGAAATCCGCATGCGTCTCGCCGGAACGGAAATCGATCAGCGGGACGGCGCGGCCGGGGCGTCCAGCCTGGTCGCGCGCGCCCCCAGCGCCTGCGGGCCGGGAACCTGGGCCGTCAACCGGGCGATCGGGATGGGGCCGCCGGCGAGCTGGTCGGCGGTGACGGTGATCCGAGTGGGCGTAATGGTCTGCGCCGGACCGGGCATCAGCTCGACCAGCACCCGTTCGCCCGGCGCCACGCCCTGCATCTGGAACATCACCGGTACGGTCTCGCCGACAAAGGTGACCGGCTGGACCTGCACCACGAAGCCCCAGCTCGGCACCCCGCCCTGCGTCGTGGCGCCATCGGGTCCGGTCACCTGGACGCTCGACTGGCCGCCCGAGGGCATGGGAACGTCGCGCCCGGTGACGGCGATCTCGCCCTCGCGCACCGCCACGGTCTCGACCGGCCGGTTGTTGACGGCAACGCGGTGCTGGTCGAGCCGCGCCGACGGGTCGGTGACAGCCTCCGGCACCCGGACGGTTTCCCGCAGCGTGCCGTTGCGGACCTCCAGGCTGCCGTCCTGGATCGTCGGTCCGGCCTGCGGTCCCGGTATCGCGGGCCCGGGAGCCGTGGGGCCGGGACGGAACAGCTCGACCGATCCCGCTGAGCCGCCGATGACGATCCGCGCCGCGTCGGCGGCATCGCCGGCATCCAGCGTGACCGAATTGTCATCGGTCGTGACCTGCGCCTGCTGTTCTCTGCCGGGCATGCGCTTGCCGTCGACGGCGACGAAGGTGACGCTCTGCACGTCGCCGATGGCGCGGCGGTCGATCACCGTCCGGTTGTCGAGCGCGGTGAACGGCACCGCGGTGTAGTTGTCCATGTTGCCGCGGGGCGTGTAGACGCTGCCCTGTTCCGCAGGCGGCGACGTCGGTTCCTGTGGTTTCGACGGCGGCTTGGGCGCCGTCTCGCGCCCGCCGCTGGGCGTCACCTTTTCCTTCTCGCCGCCCTTGCCGCTTTCGTCGCCGGTGCCGGTGTCGTCGGGTGTGCCGGTGTCGTCGGGGGTGGTGGTCGGCGTTCCAGGGCATGGGCGCTCCGCGATCCGCAGCAGCATGAAGCCGATTTCCTTCTGGGTGACCGCCGGCGGGCCGGAGATCAGGAAGCTGCCGTCGCCGTCGCGCATCACCATGCCGCCGCCGCCGGTGCCCACATAGACGCGTCCGCCGCTGCCGGCCGCGTCCCGCACCGACTTCGGAATCTCGCTGTCGCCCGCCAGCCGCCATTTCCTCGTCTCCAGCAGCAGGTGCAGCTTGTAGAGTTCGTGGTCGGACTGGTGGAACAGCAGCGGCTTGTGCGGATCGTTGATCTCCCAGCGGATGGTGGTCGATACCTGCGTCGTGAACGACCTGGCGTAGGACTCCGAACTGGTGCGCGCGGACTCCCTGGAACTCGACGCGCTCGCCCCGCCCGAGGCCGAGCCGCCGGTGAACGGCACCTCGGCCTTCACCTCGGCCTTGACCGACGCGCTTTTGCCCTTGGTGCGCGAGGCGTTGTCCTCCGACGTGTCCTGCGTCTCCGACGTGATGGTGATCTCGCCGGCGGTCTCGACCCGGCATTCCATGTTCGTGTAGCGCTCTGGCAGCGTATCGGGAAGCACGCCCCAGCCCAGATAGCGCACGGACGTGGACCCGTCGAACGCCGCTTCCGCCATGCCGGTGCCGCCGCCGAAGAACCGCGCCGCCTCGGCGCCATCCCTGGCGGCCTTCTCGTTAGGCTTGCCGACCTTGCAGTCGAGCGTGGCGAGGCCCTTCGGCACGCGGACCAGATATTGGGCCTTGAGCCGGTAAATCTCATAGCCCGCAGCGGTCTTGCGGATCGCCACCAGGTCGCCCTCGTGGAGCGTCCGGCCGACCGCCATGGAGGTGCGGCCCGGAAAGCTGAAATAGCCCCATTCGGAGGACTGGTCACCGCGGCCGTCATATGCCTCCTCCAGCCCCGGCAGCTCGGTATCGGACGGCGTATGGCGCGACCATTTCCGGACCCGCCAGTATTCGTACCAGCGCAGCAGGTACTTACAGTCGGTGTCGTATTCGGGCGTGGCCAACTTGAACTCGGCGGTTTCGCTGGCACCGCCGGTCGTGCCGCTGCCGGCCGCCGACGACGCCTCCTGCGCCTCGGTCTTCGACACCTCGCCGCTGACCTCGACGCCGACGCCGCCGAACGACACACCCGCGGAACCGGCCTTGGTGTCGGTGCTGGAGCTGGATTCCGAACCGCCGGTGACGCGCATGACCGCCGACGACGAGCCGGTCGATTTCACCCATTGGGCACCGTGGTCGCCGCCGCTGAGGATGACGACGAATTCGGCGTCCTGGGTGGTGGTCTTGCCGTCACCGTTGATGTCGGGGGTGATCCTGACCAGCCGGCGGTCCATGCCCTCGACCGGATTGCCCGACGCATAGCGGCTGAAATGGCCGAGGCTGAAGATGGTGGAGTTGCCGTCGCGCTGGACCGACACGTCAGGCGCCGGCCGGTAGCGGCCCGCCTTCTCGTCGAACGCCAGCGGCACGTCGCCAGGCGGCAGGTGGTCGAGCCCGGCCGCGTTCGGCACTCTCAGCCGGACCGGCTTGGCGAACACCAGACCTTCCGGCGCCAGCGCGACTGCGGCGACGCGGCGGAATTGCGGACCGTCGCGGTCGTCATAGGCAAGGTCGGGCGGCAGGGCGGCGGCGCGGATGGTGACCGGAGCGCGCACGGCGCCCGCCGGCACCTCCAGGGTCATGTCCCTGCCGCGGTAGACGCCGCCGGCCGGAGTCGCGGCGAAGCTTTCCGTATAGCGCGTCAACGTGATCGCGCTCAGGCCGCCGTCGCCGCTGTAGAACGCGCGCGCCTCGCGGCGGACCGTGACGGCATCCGGATGGCTGACCGTCACCATGGCGCGTGCCGGCACGTTGCCGTCGATCGCGAAGCGCCCGCCGCTATCGGTCCTGGCCGGCGGACGTCCGCCGACATCGACGGCGGCGCCCTGCAGCGGCTGTCCCTGCTGATCGCTCACCACGCCGCGCAGCACGAAGGACGCGGGCACGTCCGCATAGGGTGAAAAGCTGGCTGCGCGGATTTCAATGATTCGAGGTTCGGGAGATGGCGCCGAAGCGACGGGCTGCGCCGTCACCATCAGCAGCCCGCACAGTGCCATCAGCACATGTCCGGCTCGCCGACTTGAAGCCATTCGAGGCCTCCCACCCCAAAGGCATGCTGGCAGCACTGTACCACATCACGCCACGGACCGCGACGAATCGTTGGCGGCGGCGCCAGTTTGAATTTGAGTTGGCGCCGTGCGCCTTGTAACACTCGGCACGCAGTTGCAGGGGAGAGACGGATGGCCGAGGCGGCGCCGCACTACGTTTCCGTGCATGATGAGCCCATGCACCGCTTCCGGTTCAGGAACGACTACGCCTTCGTCTACGACGTGGGCATCCCGGTCGAGGCCGTCACCCTCTACCACAGCCACGACGAGGACTCGCTCTACGTCGCCATCAACGGCGTCCATTGCTGCGTCCAGGACCTGGGCTGCGAGCCGGTGACCAACCAGATCGACAAGGGCACGATCATGGTCGCGCCGTTCCGCAGCAAGCCGCTGATCCACCAGGTGACCAATGTGGGGCATGAGGAGATGCGCATGATCGGCGCGGAAATCCTCGCCTCGCCGCCGGTCACCGCCGCCGCGCCGCTGAGCGCGCCCGGCCTGACCCTGCTGGCCGACAGGCCGCGCATCCGCACCTACAGGATCGAGCTCGTGCCGGGCGAGACTACCGGCGACCTGAAGTGCGACTTCTCCGGCATCCTGATCGTCATGGCGGGCTGCGCCCTTGAGATCGCCGGCCGCGAGACCCGCACGCTCTCGGTGGTGCCGGGCGACGCCATCTGGCACGACGGCCCGCTGGTCCAGCGCTTCACCAATCCCGGCCGCGAGCGTTTCGAAGCGGTGCTGGGCGAATGGCGGTAACCTACCGCGTCTCCAGGTAATGCCTATGCAGGAACCAAATTTACCGTGTCCCTGAGCGTGACGAAGGGCCTTGCATCAGCATTCGTGCAATGCCCTTCGTCACGCTCAGGGACACGGATACAGAAGAGAGCTGCAGCAGCCGCTCTCAGCGAACTTCCGGCGCCATCGCCGCCTGGGCGGCCAGCACTCTCGGATGCCGCGCGACTTTCGGAAGCTGCCGGTCGGCGAAATGTTCGGTGATGCCGGGCGTGCTCGCCTCGTCGCGGTAGCCGAGCGACGCGGGATCCTTCCAGATGCGCCGCGCCATCCACCAGTAGCGGGCGATCAGCCCGATGT
>JBKJNE010000100.1:0-3545 GCA_046596015.1 Alphaproteobacteria bacterium | reverse complement strand
GTCGCGCAAGAACGTCATCGCGTCGTGCGACGCGTCGCTGAAGCGCATGGGGCTCGACTACATCGACCTCTACCAGATCCATCGCTTCGACTCCAAAACGCCCATGGAAGAGACCATGGAGGCGCTGAGCGACTTGGTGCGCGCCGGCAAGGTGCGCTACCTGGGCGCCTCGTCCATGTTCGCGTGGCAGTTCGGCGAATATCTGAGCCTCTCGGAAAAGCACGGCTGGGCGAAATTCGTCTCCATGCAGAACCACTACAATCTGGTCTACCGCGAGGAAGAGCGGGAGATGATCCCGCTGTGCGCGGCGAAGGGCGTCGGGCTGATCCCGTGGAGCCCGCTGGCGCGCGGCTTCCTGGCCGGCAACCGCCACCGCCAGGGCGGCGGCGAGACCGCGCGCGCTACCTCGGACGACTTCGCCACCCAGCTTTATTACGCCGACGACGACTTCAAGGTTGCCGACCGGAACGTGGAAGTGGCGGGCCGCCTCGGCGTGAAGCCGATGCAGGTGGCGCTGGCCTGGATCCTGTCGAAACCGGCGGTTTCGGCGCCGATCATCGGCGCTACGAAACTGGAGCATCTCGACGATGCAATCGGCGCGCTTGATCTGACCCTGGAAGAAACCGATATAAAATTGTTGGAAGAGCCCTATCGCCCACACGCGATCCTGGGCCACGCATGAGGAAACGTCTTGTTACAGCGTGAGGCGAAGTACCGTATCGGCCAGGTGGTGAAGCATCGCTTCTACCCGTTCCGGGGCGTGATCTTCGATATCGACGCCACCTTCAGCAACACCGAGGAATGGTGGCAGTCCATCCCCGAGCACATGCGCCCGGCGAAGGACCAGCCCTACTACCACCTGCTGGCCGAGAACGACGAGAGCACCTATATCGCCTATGTGTCGCAGCAGAACCTGCTGCCCGACGAGTCCGGCGAGCCGGTGCATCACCCGCAGGTGCCCGAGATGTTCGCCGAGATGGAAAACGGCTCCTACGAGCCGATCCACACCCAGACGCATTGAGTTTCAGTCCGGCGCCGGAACCGGTCCGCCCGCGTGATGGTGGGCGAGCCGCCACGTCCCCGCTTCGCGCACGAACACGTTGGTCGCCAGCAGGCAGGCCGACTGCATCAGCTCGTAGCACAGCACGATGGCCGTATCGCCGTGGATGACGGCCGACGGATGGACGCATTCGATCCGCGGCCGTCCGGGATGGGCAAGGATGCCGCGCCAGCTCTGGAGCACCGGATCGCGCCCTTCCAGCTTGGGCCAGCCGGGATGCAGGCAGGTGACGTCCGCGTCGTGGGCCCAGATGGCTTCCATGGCGGTCACGTCCGCGGCGGCGAACGCGTCGTAGAACGCCTCGTTGGCCGATATCACCGTTTCCTGATCGCCAAGCGCCATCCGGGGAGTGTGCGGTTGCCCGCCCGGCAACGTCAAGTTTACAGTCCCAGCCTCACAGCGAGGGATCCTGCATGAGCTGGAAAGACGAGGCGGAGCAGATCCGCAAACGGCGCGAACTGGCCAAGGGTCAGGGCGGGCCTGACGGCATCGCCCGCCAGCACGCCAAGGGCCGCCTGACCATCCGCGAGCGCATCGCCGGGCTGGTCGACGGCGGCAGCTTCGAGGAACAGGGCGAGACCGCCGGCCAGGCCGAGCTTGACGACAACGGCGACATCACCGGCTTCCAGCCCGCCAACTACATATTGGGCTTCGGCAAGCTGGACGGCCGCCGGATCATCGTCGGCGGCGAGGATTTCACCCTGCGCGGCGGCTCGCCCAACGCGGCGGGCCTGCGCAAGAGCGTGTTCGCCGAGGACACGGCGATCCGCTACCGGGTGCCGCTGGTGCGTTTCCTCGAGGGCGGCGGCGGCAGCGTGGCGGGCGCCAGCGGCAAGGGCCTGTCGTTCTCGCCGGTCTATGACCGGCCGCGCTTCAAGTCGCTGGCCGACGCCATGGCGGCGGTGCCGGTGGCGGCCGCGGCCTGCGGCCCCGTCGCCGGCTTTCCCGCCGCGCGGCTCGCCGCCTCGCATTTTTCCGTGATGGTCAAGGACACCGCCCAGGTGCTGGTCGCCGGCCCGGCCGTGGTCGAGCGGGCGCTGGGCGTGTCGATGACCAAGGAGCAGCTGGGCGGCCATCAGGTGCACCTGAAGAACGGCACCGTCGACAACCTGGCGAAGGACGAGGCGGACGCCTTCGTTCAGGTTCGCCGCTTCCTGTCCTACATGCCTCAAAATGTCTGGGAGCTGCCGCCCGTCGCCAGGACCGGCGACGATCCGGCCCGCGCCGACGAGGCGCTGCTTGAGATCATCCCGCGCGACCGGCGCAAACCCTATGACGGGCGCAAGCTGGTCGAGCACGTCGTCGACCTGGGCAGCTTCTTCGAGCTGGGCCGCCGCTTCGGCCCCGGCCAGATCGTCGGCCTCGCCCGGCTTGACGGCAGGCCGGTCGGCGTCATCGCCGCCGACTGCCGGTTCGCGGCGGGCGCCATGACGGCCAACGGCTCGCAGAAGGTGCGCCGCTTCGTCGATTTGTGCGACACCTTCCACCTGCCGATCCTCAGTGTCGTCGACGAGCCCGGCTTCATGATCGGCCCCGACGCCGAGCAGGCCGGCACCATCCGCTACGGTACCGCGCTGGTGCTGGCGGTGATGCAGAGCCGGGTGCCGTGGGTGTCGGTCGTCGTCCGGAAGAGCTTCGGCGTGGCCGCCGCCGCCCATTACGGCCCGGAGGGCCTGGTGCTGGCATGGCCGTCGGCCGAGATGGGCGCCCTGCCCGTCGAGGGCGGCGTCGCGGTCGCCTTCGCCCGGCAGCTCGCCGAGGCCGACGACCCGGATGCGCTGCGCGCCGAGCTGGAAGCCAGGATGGCCGCCGCCAACGGCGCCTTCCCGCGCGGCGAGCAGTTCAACATCCACGAGCTGATCGACCCGCGCGAGACGCGGGCAAGGCTGTGCGCATGGCTGGAATGGGTCACGCCGCTGCTGGAGGCCCAGAAGGGGCCGACGGGGTATTCGATCAGGCCCTGAAACACCCTTCAGTGATTTCGCGAGCAACGCGACGCGACTCAGCCCAGCCGCCACACGGTCATCACCGGCACGGCTGGGCTGCTTCGCTCCGCCCGCAGAAACGGCAGTGAGAAAACTCAACCGCCCCTGTTGGGCCGCGAATGCCGCCATTCCGCCAGCAGCGCCCGCAGCGCCGCGACGAACGGCAGCGGCTGGTCGAGAAACAGGTGGTGGTCGGCCTCGGGGATCGCGACGAACGGCACCGAGCTGTCCAGCACCTCGAACATGTAGTCGGCAATTTCCTGGGTGAACAGCTGGCTGCGGTCGCCGTACATCACGCCGACGCGGCAGGGAATGCTCTTCAAGGCCTCGCGCATGTCGCCGAAGCGGAACTTGCCGAACAGCTGGTCGTCGAACTTCCAACTCCAGCCGCCTTCCGACGGCGTCACCGAATGCCGGCCGATATAGTCGACCAGATAGTCGTTGGCGCACTCCTGCGGCGGCATCAGCCGGAAGCGGCCGAGCGCGGTCTCGAAATCCGG
>JBKJNE010000519.1:0-7316 GCA_046596015.1 Alphaproteobacteria bacterium | reverse complement strand
ATTGGCGTCGGGCAGCCGGGTGCGCGCCGCGTTGCTGCGTCAAGCCGGGCTGGCGTTCGAAGTCCAGCCCGCCGACGTGGACGAATCCATCACCAAGCGCGAAATGACCGGCGCCGATCCCATGGTGATCGCCGAGGCGCTGGCCGCCATCAAGGCGCGGGCGGTGTCGCCGTCACGGCCGGGCGTGCTGGTCATCGGCGCCGACCAGATGCTGGTCTGTGACGGCGGCCTGTTCGACAAGCCGGCCGACCTGGACGAGGCCCGTGGCCATCTGCGGCGGCTGCGCGGCCGGACCCATCATCTCTGCACCGCCGCGGTGGTGGTGCGGGACGGCGAGGTGCTTTGGCGGCACAGCGAACGGCCCGAGCTCGTCATGCGGCCGTTCAGCGACGGTTTCATCGAGGATTATCTGGCCGCGGTCGGCACGGACGCGCTGCTCAGCGTCGGCGCCTACCAGCTTGAAGGCCGGGGCGCGCAGCTGTTCGAGCGGGTCACGGGTGATTTCTTCTCGATCCTTGGCTTGCCTTTGCTGCCACTGTTGGCTTTTCTGAGGCACCAGAAACTGATCGAGGCCTGAGTGTCTTCCACCGCACCCATCAAGGCAGGCGTCATGGGCTGGCCCGTCGCCCATTCCCGCTCGCCGATGATCCACGGCTACTGGCTGAAGAAGTACGGCATCGCTGGCTCCTACGGCCTGTTGCCGGTGAAGCCGGAGGACGCGGTCGCCGCGATCCGTGCGCTGCCGGAACAGGGCTACGCGGGGTGCAACTGCACGGTGCCGCACAAGCACGCGGCGCTCGACGCCGCCGACGTGGTGGACGATCTCGCCCGGCGCATCGGCGCGGCCAACACCATCGTGGTCCGCGACGGCGTGATCCATGCCACCAACACCGATGCCGAAGGCTTTCTGCGCAACCTTGTGATCGCGGCGAACGGGTTGCTGCGGGCAAAATTCGTCGAGGATGCCGCGGGCGTCGGCCACGCTGGCTTCCTGGTCAATGCGCCCGAGTTCAATTTCAACGCCGGTCCGGCCGTGGTGCTGGGCGCGGGCGGTGCGGCGCGGGCCGTGCTGGTGGCGCTGCTCGACGCGGGCGTGCCGGAGATCCGCCTGACCAACCGCACCGCTGCCCGCGCCAACGAACTGGCCGCCGAGCTGGGACAGGGCAGGGTCGAGGTGGTCGGCTGGGACGAGCGCGAGGCGGCGCTGGCGGACGCCGCGCTGCTCGTCAACGCCACCAGCATGGGCATGCAGGGGCAGGAGAGGCTGGTGCTGCGGCTCGATGAGCTGCCTGCCGATGCGCTGGTCAACGACATCGTCTATGTGCCGCTGGAGACCGGCCTGCTGGCGGCGGCGCGGGCGCGCGGCAACATGGTCGTGGACGGCCTCGGCATGCTGCTGCATCAGGCCGTGCCGGGTTTCGAGGCCTGGTTCGGCGTCCGGCCGGCGGTGACGCTGGAACTGCGCGGCATCATCGTTCGGGACCTGGGGGAAAAATGATCCTGATCGGACTGACCGGCTCCATCGGCATGGGCAAATCGGAAACCGCCCGCATGTTCCGCCGCGCGGGCGTGCCGGTCTACGACGCCGATGCGGCGGTCCACGCGCTGATGCGCAAGGGTGGCGCGGCGGTGAAGCCCGTCGAGGCGGCGTTTCCGGGCGTCGTGAAGGATGGGGCCATCGACCGGCCCGAGCTGGGCAAGCGGGTGTTCGGCAAGCCCGAGGAACTGCGCAAGCTGGAGCGCATCGTCCATCCGCTGGTCGGCCAGGCCCAGCGCCGCTTCCTGCAGCGGGCGCAGGCGCGCGGCGCGCCGGTCGTGGTGCTCGACATCCCGCTGCTGTTCGAGACCGGCGGCAACCGCTACGTGGACTATTCGGTGGTGGTGTCCGCGCCGCCCGAGGTGCAGCGCCGCCGCGTGCTCGCCCGTCCCGGCATGACCGAGGACCGGCTGAAGCATGTCCTCGCGCAGCAGACGCCCGACCGGGTGAAGCGCAGGAAAGCCGACTTCATCGTGCATTCTGGCCTCGGCAAGGCCTATGCGCGGAACGCCGTCGAGCGTATCCTGAAAACGGTCCGGAAAACCGGTCGCGCCCGGGTCTGGCCGGGCCGGATCCTGCTGCGGCGGAGATAGATGCGCGAAATCGTCCTCGATACGGAAACCACCGGTCTCGACCCGCTGCAGGGTCACCGCGTGGTCGAGATCGGTTGCCTCGAGCTGGTCAACCACATGCCGACCGGCCGCAGCTTCCACGTCTACCTCAACCCGGACCGCGACATGCCCATGGGCGCGTTCCAGGTGCATGGGCTGTCCGAGGAGTTCCTGGCCGGCAAGCCGCGATTCCCCGAGGTGGTCGACGATTTCCTCGCCTTCATCGACGACGGCGCGCTGATCGCCCACAACGCCTCGTTCGACGTGGCATTCCTCAACGCCGAGTTGCAGCGCGCCAGCCGTCCGGCGATTCCGGGCGAGCGGGTGATCGATACCCTGGCGCTGGCGCGGCGGAAATTCCCCGGCGCCAACAACGGCCTCGACGCCCTGTGCCGCCGCTTCAACGTCGACAACAGCGGCCGCACGCTGCACGGCGCGCTGCTCGACTCCGAGCTGCTCGCCGAGGTCTATCTGGAGCTGATCGGTGGCCGCCAGCCCGGCCTGGTGCTGTCGGTCCAGGCGGCGCAGGTCAGTGTCGCCGTCCAGCGCAACATCCGGCCGCCGCGCCCGCACGCGCCGACCGAGGAAGAGCTGGCCGCCCATGCCGCGTTCGTCACGACGATCGCGAACGCGCTCTGGCTTCAGGAATAGGGCTTACTCAAAATCAGTGGACTTAATTGGGCTTCGTGCCTGTCTCGGCGTTGGCCAGGTGCTGGGCGCGGTAGAGGGCGCCGAAGTCCACGGGCTCCAGCAGCACCGGCGGGAAGCCGCCGTCGCGGATGGCGTCGGCCAGCACGCGCCGGGCGAACGGGAACATCAGGCGCGGACACTCGACCAGCAGCACCGGCGGCAGGTGTTCCTCGGCAACGCCGCGGACGCCCCACAGGGTGCCGTATTCCAGCTCGACGAGGAACGCGGCCATTTCGCCGCTCATGGCCTTGACGTTGATCGTCATCACCACCTCGAAGCCTTCCGGACCCACCTGATTGACGCGGACCGACACGTTGACGTCGATGCGCGGCTTGTGCTCCTCGTTGGACTGGAAGATCGCCGGCGTGTTGGGGCTCTCGAACGACAGGTCCTTCACATACTGCGTCAGCAGGACGACCTGGCCGCCCTGGTTATCCGCCTGCTGGTTTTTGTCGTTCATGGAATCCTCGCTGGAATTAGGCGCGCGACTGTAGCGGCGGCGGCGTGGCGCTTCAACCGGCTTATGGGGTGGGCGGAAGCCGGGGCGGGGCACCGGGCCGGTCGGGCGCGCGGGCGTCCTCGACCACCTGGAACTCGCCGTCGACGACGCTCGCGGCGGCCGTTCCCGGGCGTGCCGCGGCGGGCTTTAGGGCGCGGTTCAGCAGGGCGTAGCCCAGGGTCCGCCGCACCCAGGGAACCAGCAGCGCCGCGCCCAGCAGATCGGTGAAGAACCCCGGCAGGATCAGCAGACCGCCGGCGGCGACCAGCGCCAGCCCGTCCAGCACTTCATTGACCGGCGCGACGCCTTGACGCAGGCTGTCCTGTGCCCGGCCGATGGCGCGCGGCGCCTGCATGCGGATGACCGCCGCGCCCACGCCTGCCGCCAGGAAGGCCAGCGCGACGGTCGGAACCGCGCCGATCAGTTCGCCGACCCGGACGAAAAGATAGATTTCCAGTGCCGGGACCGCGACGAATATCAGGATCAGGGCAATCAGCATGCTTGTTCTTTCGACAACCGCGAATTATCTATGGTCGATACGGCCATGCGCCTTGCGGGCGGCCTGCCGACACCTTGCCACCTGGGGTTGAAGCTGGGTTCCTCCAACCGGCCGTGCCGAAGTGAAAGGCTACACGTACTAACATGGGCGGCGGACTCGATCTCATACTTCTGGCATTGCTCGCGGGATTCATCATCCTGCGGCTGGTCAGCGTGCTCGGCCGTCGCAACGGCAACGAGCGGCGCCAGGAGAATCCGGCCGGCCTCGAACGCGCCCCGGCGCCCGGCGACGCCAAGACCGTCGACCTGCCCGGCCGCGACCGCGCGCCCCCGACGCCGCGGCCCGGCGCCGCCACCGCCTTCGACCGCGACACGCCACTCGGCAAGGCGTTGTCACGAATCATGATGGCGGACCACAGCTTCGATCCGGACGGGTTCCTGGACGGTGCCCGCGCGGCCTACCAGATGGTTACCATGGCCTTCGCCGAGGGCGACCGCGAGACCCTGCGCACGCTGCTCAGCCCCGATGTGATGCGTGACTTCGAAGCGGCCATCGCCGAGCGCGAGGCCGCCGGCCACACCATGGACACCAGGATCGTCGATGTCCTGCAAGGCGACGTCACCGACGCCAGGCTGGAGAACGGCACGGCCGAGGTCACCGTCGTGTTCAAGGTCGAGCTGATCAGCGTCGAGCGCGACAGCGAAGGCCGGATCATCTCGGGCAATCCGTCGGACACCGAGACGGTGACCGACGTCTGGACCTTCGCGCGCCAGGTCAAGGCCCGCGACCCGAACTGGCTGCTCGTCGCCACCGACTCCAACGACTGACCGGGCCGCGAGGGCCGGCCGGCGGTGCAGACCAAATCCCCTTTCATCCTCGTTGTTCTTTTTCTCGCCGTCGTCACGGCGGCGGGTAGCTGGCTGCTGATTCGGCCCGCGCCGGTCACACCGCCCGGCGAAGAAACTGTGCTGATGCTGGAGCCCGTTCCCTTCGGCGAGCTGAAGGGCTGGGACCGGGACGACCAGTCCGGCGCGCTGCGCGCTTTCCTGATCTCGTGCAAGAGTCTGCTCAAGCAGCCGGCCGACAAGCCCATGGATGGCGACGGCTTCGCCGGCACCGTCGGCGACTGGCAAGCCGACTGCCGCGACGCCGAGGCGCTCAGGCCCGGCGATCCCATCGCCGCCCGCCGCTTTTTCGAGGACCGGTTCCGCGCCTTCTCGGTGCGCAGCGGGCGCGAAGCCGAGGGCCTGTTCACCGGCTACTACGCGCCCATCGTCGCCGGCAGCCGCGCCCGCGACGACACCTTCGACGTGCCGCTCCACAAGGTGCCGCCCGAGCTGGTGATGGTCGATCTCGGACTGTTCCGCCCGTCCCTGAAGGGCGAGCGCATCGCCGGCAAGCTCGACGGCAACAAGCTGGTACCGTTCGCCTCGCGCGGCGACATCGTCGGCGGCGCGCTGTCCGGCCGCGGGCTCGAGATCATCTGGCTGAAGGATCCGGTCGATGCGTTCTTCCTGCAGATCCAGGGCTCGGGCCTGGTGCGCCTGCCTGACGGCAGCCTGGTGCGGCTGGGATTCGCCGGCCAGAACGGCCATCCCTACACGGCGATCGGCCGGCTGCTCGTGCAGCGCGGCGAGATGACCAGGGAGCAGGCCAGCATGCAGAGCATCCGCGCCTGGGTGAACGCGCATCCCGCCGAGGGCCGCAAGCTGCTCGACGAGAATGCTTCCTACGTGTTCTTCGAGGAGCAGCAGGCCGAAGGGGCGATCGGCGCCCAGGGCGTGGTGCTGACCGGCGGCCGCTCCATGGCCGTCGACCGCAAGCACCTGCCGCTGGGCGCGCCGCTGTGGCTCGACATCGAAAGCGACGACGGCGCACGCAGGCTCAACCGGCTGGTGATCGCCCAGGACACCGGCGGCGCCATCCGCGGCATCGTGCGCGGCGACTTCTACTGGGGCGAGGGCGACAAGGCGGAAGCCGCTGCCGGCGTCATGAAGGACAAGGGCCGCTATTACATCCTGCTGCCGTTGCCTTTAGCCGAGAAGGCCGCCCAAGCCAAGTCACGGTCATGACCCGCAAGCCGCTCAGGCCGGAGGACGCCGCGCTGTGGGCGGCGGTGACGAAGGACGTGGCCCCGCTGAAGGGCGCCAGGCCCATGCGCTTCGACGCCTGGCGCCATCCCCGCGACATCCCCGTCCGCGACCATCCGGCCCGCCGCCGCGCGGCCGAGCCCCTGTTCGACATGCCGCCGCGCCAGCTCGCCCCGGCGCCGCAGTCGCTGACCGGCCTCGACGGGTCACGCGCCAGGCGGCTGCAGCGCGGCCAGCTTCCCGTCGAAGGCCGGCTCGATCTCCACGGCATGACCCAGGACAAGGCATGGCGCGCGCTGGGCCCGTTCCTCGCCCGCTCGCAGGAGGCGGGCAAGCGGGTGGTGCTGGTGGTCACCGGCAAGGGCGGCGCGAAAAAGGACGACATCGAGGACGCCTGGACCGAGCCGCGCACCGGCATCCTGCGCAACCTGGTGCCGCAATGGTTGACCGAGGGCGAGAACGCGGCACGGGTGGTCGCCTGGCATCCCGCCAGCCAGCAGCACGGCGGCGACGGCGCGCTCTACGTGGTGATCAGGCGGATCAGGTAGGGAACGCCCGTTCCATCATCAGGATGTCGACGTAGCGGCCGAACTTGAAGCCGGCCTCCGTCAACTCGCCCACGCTCCTGAAGCCGAATTTTTCGTGGAGCGCCACCGAGCCGGGGTTGGGCTGGGCGATCATGGCGATGGCGCGGTGCAGGGCCGGCTCCTGGTCGAGGGCGGCGAACAGCGCGCCGTAGAGCGTGCTGCCGATGCCCTGCTCGTCGGCATGGGGCGCCAGGTAGATGGCGACTTCGATCGTCTTCTCGTAGGCCGGCTTGTCGCGGAACGGGGTGGAATGGGCGAAGCCCTGGATGACGTTGCCGGCGCCTGCCGCCACGAAGATCTGGTACGGACCCCGCGGCGCGAACTGTTGGAACCAGCCCAGCCGGTCCGACGCGCGGAACGGCTTGGTGTCGAAGGTGATGACCGTGTTGGCGACGAAATAGTTGTAGATCTCGGTGATCGCCGCCAGGTCCGCTTCGGTGCCGTGGCGGGCGGTCGCCATTACAGGATGTGCTTCGACAGGTCGGTGTCGCGCACCAGCGCGCCCACATGCGCGTCCACATAGGCGGCGTCGACGGTGACCGTGGTGCCCGGCTTGTCGGTCGCCTCGAAGCTGATCTCGTCCAGCACCAGCTCCAGGATGGTGTGCAGCCGCCGCGCGCCGATGTTCTCCACCGACAGGTTCACCTCGTAGGCGGTCGCCGCCAGCGCGTCGATGCCGTCCTCGGTGAAGTCGAGCGTCACGCCTTCGGTTTCCATCAGCGCCTTGTACTGCTTGATCAGCGAGGCTTCCGGCTCCGTCAGGATGCGGCGGAAATCGTCGCGGCTCAACGCCTTGAGCTCTA
>JBKJNE010000514.1:0-2595 GCA_046596015.1 Alphaproteobacteria bacterium | reverse complement strand
GGTCGGCGCTGGTGAGCGCGTCGCCGGCCAACAGCGGCGCGATGGCGCTCCATGACGCGTCATGCCTGCCCTCGGTAAGGAAGGCGGCGAGTTCCAGGCGTTCGCCGACCACCGCGCCGCGATGGATGCCGGCGGCGGGATCGGTGTATTCGATGGCGTCGCCCTCGGCCTGCCGCGCCAGAGACGGGAACCACGACGGCCACGCGATGGGCCGGTCGTGGGCGATCACGTAGCCCCAGCCGCCGTCGACCTTGAACCGCGCCCAGTAGGCCGCGAACCCGGCCAGGTCCAGGTCGGTCCTGGACAGGATGAATCCCTCCGCCCGGATGCGCAGCGGCTCCACCCGGACGCGGGTCATTTTCGACGCCGGCTGGCCGGACCATTGGTCGGTGACGCCGTGCACCAGCGAGCCGATGCGCCCGGCGCTGGAATTGACGCCGGTCCAGTGGATCGGCGCGAACAAATTGCCCGGCGTGACCGCTTCATTGGCGCGCACCCGCAGTGTCGCGCCGCCATCCGGGCTGCGGACCTTCGCCACGCCGCCGTCCGTGAGGTTATAGGCATCCATGTCCAGCGGATGGATGTCGAGGAACGGCTCCAGCGCGTTCTGCGCCAGCCGTGGGCTCTTGCCGGTGCGGGTCATGGTATGCCACTGGTCGCGCACCCGTCCCGTGTTCAGCATCAGCGGATAGCCGGCGTCGATTCCATCGGTCGCCGGCGTCGCCGCCGCCACGAACCTTGCCTTGCCGTCCGGATGGAAGAAGCCGCCGTCCGCGAACAGCCGCGCGGTACCGGCCTGCCGGCGTAGCGGCCACTGCACCGGCGCCAGTCCTTCATACTCGGCGTTGGACAGGCCGGCCAGGCCGCCGATGTCGAAATCCCGGGCGCCGCCGTTCTCGAACGCCGACAGCGCGGCGTGCTCGCGGAAGATGTCGCCCGCGTTCTGGAAGTCGAAAGCGTCTTCATATCCCATGCGGCGGCCGACCTGGCTGATGATCCACCAGTCGGGCCGGGCGTCGCCCATCGGCGGCAGGAAGCGCCGCTGGCGGCTGATCCGCCGCTCGGAATTGGTCACCGTGCCGTCCTTCTCGCCCCAGGCCGAGGCCGGCAGCCTTATGTGGGCGAGCCGGGACGTGTCGGTCACCGCGATGTTCTCCGACACCACCAGCAGGTCGAGCCGCGCCAGCGCGTCGCGCACCCGGTCGGCGCGCGGCATGCTGACGGCGGGATTGGTCGCCATCACCCACAGCGCCTTGATGCGGCCCTTGTCGATGGCGTCGAACATCTCGACGGCCTTCAGCCCTTCGCCGGCCGCCACGTTCGGCGCATTCCAGAACCGGCCGACGGTGTCGCGGCTCGCCGCGTCGAAACCCATATGGGCGGCGAGCTGGTTCGCCAGTCCGCCCACCTCGCGGCCGCCCATGGCGTTGGGCTGGCCGGTGAGCGAGAAGGGACCCATGCCCGGCCGGCCGATGCGGCCCGTCGCCAGGTGGCAATTGATGATCGCGTTGACCTTGTCGGTGCCCGCGCCCGACTGGTTGACGCCCTGCGAGAAGCAGGTCACGACCCGTTCGCTGTCGGCGAACAGCCGGTAGAAGGCCTCGATCTGCTCGGCCGGCAACCCGGTGCGGCGAACGACGGCGCCGAACGAGCCGCCGTCGCGGCGCGCCAAGTCCAGCGCTGCGCCGAAACCTTCCGTGTGCTTGGCAATGAAGCCGGCGTCGAGCTTGCCGGTATCGGCCAGGTAGACCAGCAAGCCCTCGAACAGCGCGGTGTCGCCGTCGGGTGCGATGGAAAGCTGCAGGTCGGCTTGGTCGGTCGTCGCGGTCACCCGCGGGTCGATGTTGACGATGCGCGCGCCCCGGTCCCGCCGGTTCGCCACCATGCGCTGGTAGACGACGGGATGGCACCACGCCGCGTTGGAGCCGACCAGCACGATCAGGTCGGCCTCGTCCAGGTCTTCATAGCACCCGGGCACGGTGTCGCTGCCGAAGGCGCGCTTGTGGCCCGCGACGGACGAGGCCATGCAGAGCCTGGAATTGGTGTCGATGTTGGCGGTGCCGAGGAAGCCCTTTATGAGCTTATTGGCGACGTAATAGTCCTCGGTGAGGAACTGACCCGAGACATAAAACGCCACGGCGTCAGGCCCATGTTCGGCGATGACGTCGCGAAAGCCGTTGGCCACCGTGTCGAGGGCAGTCTCCCACGGGACGCGCCGGCCATCGATCTCGGGATGAAGCAGCCGATCCTCGAGCGACAGCGTCTCGCCCAGCGCCGCGCCCTTGGAGCAGATCCGGCCGCGGTTGGCCGGATGCTCCTTGTCGCCCGCGATTTCGGCGCCCCCACGGCCATCGGGCGTCGCCACGATGCCGCAACCGACACCGCAATAGGGGCAAGTGGTGCGGACCATCAGTCGTTCAGTAGACGTCGCGCTGATAGCGGCCGGCCTTGGCGAGTCCGTCGAGCCAGTTCTTGGCCTCGGCCGCGCTCTTGTTCCCGTGCTCGGCCGCGATCTTCAGCAGCGTGTCCTCGACATCCTTGGCCATGCGCTTGGCATCGCCGCAGACATAGAAGTGGGCCCCCTCTTCCAGCCAC
>JBKJNE010000455.1:0-3391 GCA_046596015.1 Alphaproteobacteria bacterium | reverse complement strand
TGAGCAGGGTGGTCGCGGCCTGGCTGAGCTGGGCGGCGAAGGTGAGCGCGCCGGCGCCGGCCCACACCAGCGGTTTCGCCGCCAGCAGGTCGGCGGGCAGATCGAGTGCCTCGGCCGCCTGGAAGCGCAGGAAGCCGCCGTACGGCAGCAGCGGCTCTACCCGGACGTCGGGATGCTCGGCGAACACCGCCTTCTGGCGGTCGGCGATGGCGAAGTCGGCGACGAAGCGGATGGTGAGCAGGCCGAACACGCGCGGCCCGTCCGCCGCGCCGGACAGCCGGATCAGCTCCAGCGCCATGGCGGGCGCGCCGCCGGGCTCGTCGGCGACGCGCAGCGCCGCCGGCGGCACGAACACGCGCAACGGCTCCTCGAAGGCGAACCAGGCATCGCCGCCGGCCGCCTTCAGCGGGTTGGACCAGTCGGGCGCTCCCTTCAGCGACATCGCGTCCTCACACGATGGGCAGGACGAGCAGGCTGAAATCCGCCTCCCGCCAGCTGGGGTCGACGGTCTGGCTGCCGTTGCGGCGGATGATCTGCTGGCGGAAGCCGTACTTGCCCTGGGTATCCTTGCCGAGCAACAGGTCCATCAGCGGCAGTTGCACCTGCGCCACGCCCTGCGCCTGGTCGCGGCTGAGCTTCAGATTGCCGCCGCCGCGGAACTCGACGTTGATCAGGATAATGGAGTTGGGATCGGCGGCGTCGCCCATCAGCTCGGGCATGGTCATCACGTCGATCTGCCGCTCGTATTGGGCGGGTACCGACCTGTCGCTGATCAGCGGCAGGATCTTTTCCGGATCGGGCAGGATTTCCAGCGGCGCCGTGTCGAAAATCGCGTCGAGCATGCCTTCGCCGGCAAGCGCGCCGCCCGGCCGCACCGTGAACGACAGCTCGCCGCCCGCCACGAGTTCGATAGGCACGTCGAAGCTGATCCCCTCCACCGAGGCGGCAACTTCCTGGTCGCCCTTGCGAACCCGCACCGGTAGCGATGTCAGCCGGACGGTGCTCTCGATGTCGTTCTTCATCCGAACGGAGATGGTGCCATCGCTGTCCGACGGCTGTTCGCCGAAGGACAGCACCTCGCCCTGGGTGTCGGCGAAGCGGATCTCCACCGGCACCGGCTCGGGCGTCGACAGGCCGGTTTCGACCAGCACCTGCCCGGAGAACAGGCTGGTGGCGTCGCGGCTGTAGGCGGCGGCGTAGAGCTGGCGGAAGCCTTCCAACGGCAGCGTCAGGCTGTGCATGAAGCCGTTGGCCAGGTCGATGGCCGTATCCTTCTGGTCGGCGAGCGTCGGGCCGCCCGCGCCCGGCACCCACAGCTTCAGGCTGGCGCGGGCCTGCAGCGGGCGCAGCTCCGGCTCGGTCTTCTGGGTTGTCGCGGCGGGGATTTCGGCCTTCAGCGTAGCGGCCGCGGCCTTCAGCCGAGCCGGATCGATCCACGGCTCGACCATGTAGTCCATGCTGACCGTGGCGCTGTCGATGGCGCCGTCGGGCGCGGCGATGCGCACCACCATCTGCGGCAGGAACGGCGCCACGTCGCGGCGCGCCAGCTTGAAGCGGTCGGGCAGGTAGTAGAACACCCAGGGCTCGCCCTTGTCCTGCAAATAGGCGTGGAACCGGGCGTCCGGCGCGCCCTTCGGATGGGCGATGACGATGCGGCGGAATTCTGAGACTTTCGCGCCGCCGCCGCCCACGGCCGCGCCGTCATACAGGTAGGGATGCAGCCGTGGGTCGAGCACGAAGGGCTCGGGATCGGCCACGTCGTCGAGCGCGCGGTCGATGGTTCTGTAGCGGTCCACGGGCTGCGGCGGCGCCGTATCGGGCTGGACGAACACCTGGCTGCCTTCGAGCGCCTCGACCGCCAGCGGCCGGGCGCGCATGCGCATCATGGCCGGCCGCGCCATCATGGCGACGGGCTGGGCCGCCACGGGTTGAACGGACGCCGCATGGGCCATCCTGAAGGCTGTCGGCTGAGCCGCCGCCATCACGGCGATGTTGGGTCTGGCGACCAGCATGGGCAGGTCTTGCGTGGCGCCGCCCTGGGCCGGAATCCTCGCCGCCACCGTGATCGCGCGGCGCACCACCAGGGTTGGCCTGGCGGCCGGCGTCTGCAGCGCGAACAGCAGATTGTCGCGTTCGTTCAGCGACAGCGCGACCGAGACGGTCGCGCCCTTGGGGTCGTCTGCCTTCTCGTTGAAGTCGACGCGCTTCTCGATGGCGTTGGATGGTCCGGCGCCGTAGCGGAAGAACACGGCGATGGTGTGCGTCAGCTCAGCCGCGCCTTGGGCGCCAGCGCCAAGCTCGGGCGCGGGAAAGCGTTCGAGGCCAATGCTGAGCTTCCACGTCCCGTCCTGGGCGGCGGCGATGCCGATCTCGTAACGGCCGCCCTGCTCGCGCAGCCGGTAGCGCGGCAGGTAGAATTTCTTCGCCGCGTCCGCGGGATCGTCGAACCGCACCGCGTCGGTCGGCTCGGGCACGGGCGAGATCGGCAGCTTGACGTTCTCGCGGGTGTCGCCCTCGGCCGCCTGGCCGATTACGTCGACGATGTGCGGCCTGATCCTGGTCATCCGCATCGCCAGCCGCGGATTGGTCATGGCCACGGGCTGCTCGAAGGTGGCGAGGCGCGCCT
This sequence comes from Alphaproteobacteria bacterium, assembly GCA_046596015.1. Classification (GTDB taxonomy): domain Bacteria; phylum Pseudomonadota; class Alphaproteobacteria; order SMXS01; family SMXS01; genus RI-34. Next base: position 765 of record JBKJNE010000455.1, on the reverse strand, counting down.
CGGACATGGTGGTGGTCATCCGTCCGGCAGGCATCGCAGCCGCGGCGACGGCGATCGAGGGCTGGGTGCGCGCTGCCATCATTGCTGGCCCCGCCCGCATGAAGATGGGCGTGTTAGGCATGTCCGGCTCTCCTGGCATCACGCCGCCAGGACGCCACCATGGGCGCGAAGCCCACGCCTGCTTGCGGGTAGCACGTCACGGTCAATCCCCCTTCCGGATCTCGCGTCGATGCGGCGCCCCAGCCTACCGCACCGTTGTCAGTCCTTTAATTCGTGGCCCCGACAATCCTCTCATGACTCTTTAATTGAGTCTTTGTTACTTATAGGAAACAAAATAGACCCATACGAGTAACAATAACTTGCACACATAGCGCCGGTAGACTCGGTATATGCTACCGATTTCTATTGTTCGTCTAGATTGCCCAAGATGATTCCTGTCAGACCTTTATGGCCAAACTGTGACACTTACTTCAGGACTCGGGCCGATGGAGGCAAGCCCGCCATTTTCCTATGTTTTGTGGTAACAGGGTGAGGGGGCGGTGACTGTGACATCCGCCATAGATGGCGGAAACAAGGCACAGGGCGGAGGTAGTACCGACGATACGAGTACTACAATCGGGGATTGTGCCGAGTCGCCATCCGGCGGCGTAAATGCGAAAGCCCCGCGGCAGGGCCGCAGGGCTGAATGCCGGCCGGAAAACAGCCGATAAGCATTACCTCCGGAGCGGCTCGCCCGGCGGCGTGGCGATGTAGCGGTCCAGCAAC
>JBKJNE010000423.1:0-2964 GCA_046596015.1 Alphaproteobacteria bacterium | reverse complement strand
GAGCGTCGCGGCAACCGGCGCCCAGATTCTCCTGGGCAACACCTATCATTTGATGCTGCCCAGGATAATCTGGGCGCCGGTTGCCGCGACGCTCTCGGGCAGCATGGCCTTGACCGTTCCCGCCGTGCCCACCGGCATGAAGGCGGGCGTCTCGACATCACCGCGCACGGTGCGCAGGGTGCCGCGGCGGGCGTCGCCATCGCGGGCGAGCAGCGAGAAGGAGAAGCCGTTCATGCATCCATCATGGTTGTTGTCGTCGGGCGGCCTCGCGTATCAGACATTCGCGCCGCCGTCAGCCACGATCCCCTCGCCGGTGACGAAGGCGGACAGCGGGCTGGCGAGGAACAGGGCGATGCCGCCCATTTCCTCCGGCGTGCCCCAGCGGCGCAGCGGCGTGCGCTTGATCGAGGCTTCGTAGAGTTCCGGATTGTCGCGGGTGACCTTGGTCAATTTCGTGTCCACCAGGCCAGGCAGGATGGCGTTGACGCGGACTCCGGCCCGTCCCCAGGCGTTGGCGAGCGTGCGCGTCAGCGTCAGGCCGCCGCCCTTCGAGGCGCTGTAGGCCGGATTGCCGGGCGTCGAGCGGAAGCTGGCCACCGAGGTCACGTTGACGATCGAGCCCTTGGTCTCGACCAGCATGGGATGGAACTTGGTGCACATGTGCATCATGCCCATGATGTTCACGTCCATCACCCTGCGGAACGTCGCCATCTCATATTCCTGGCGCCTGTAGGCCACGGTTCCCGCCGAGTTCACCAGCACGTCGAGCCGATCGATGCCCGGGTCGAACGCCTTCACCGCCTCATCGTCGCCCACGTCGAGCTGGAAAAACCGCATGCCGGCGCAGTCCGTGTCTCCGTAGTCGGCGGCCGACGCGCGCGTGCCGGTGATCACCACCGACGCGCCGCAGTCGCGGAAGCTGCGGGCGATGCCGTTGCCGATGCCGCTGGAGCCGCCGGTGACCAGCACGGTCTTTCCGGTGAAGTCGAGCGCGTTTTTGAACATGATCCTTCCCGCTTTCCGTGTCGTATGGGTTACAGTCGCGCGACACTGTATCGGACGAAAAACCGGGGACAATCGAAAACACCCATGCGCATCGGACTCGCCCTGCCTCAACTCGGCCTTGCCGCCACGCCGAGAGTCATCAAACGTTTCGCCATGGACGCCGAGGCCGCCGGCTTCGACAGCCTGTGGGTGCACGAACGCCTGTTCAACCCGCAGCATCCGCCGCAGCCCGACGCGCCCGGCCGGGATCTGTCGCCCATGGAGCTGCTGTCCTTCGCCGCGGCGGTCACCAGCAAAATCAGGCTGGGTACATCGGTGATCACCCTGGGCTATCACCGGCCGATCATGCTGGCCAAGCAGGCGGCGACGCTCGACGTGCTCTCGGAAGGCCGCGCCGTGCTGGGCATCGGCCTCGGCCTCAACAAGGAGGAATACCGGCAGAGCGACATCGATTTCCACACCCGCGGCAAGCGCAGCGCCGAGTTCATCCACGCGCTGCGCGCCTGCTGGAAGGCGGGTCCGGTGGAGTTCCGCGGCCAGTTCTTCGACATTCCGCCGTCGGTCACCAGCCCCAAGCCGGTCCAGCGCAACGAGGCGGGCGAGCCGGCCATCCCGATCATCGGCGGCTTCAGCTCCAAGCCCGGCCAGCGCCGCACCGCCGAGCTGTGCGACGGCTGGCAGACCGCCGGCAAGGACTTGGAGACGGCCATGGCCGACTACGAAGAGGCCAACCGCGCCGCCCAGGAGGAGTTCGGCCGCGGCCGACTACCCTGCTATTGGCGCGTCTGGGCGATTCCGCCATTCTCCAGGCGCAGCGCGCCGAAACAGATGGGTGACCGCGTCGTCGCCTACTGGCTGGGATCTATCGAGGAGATGGCGGAACAGGTCCAGGCCGCCCGCGAGGCCGGCGTCGACGAGGTGATCATGGACAGCAACCGCTTCCTCGACGACGGCACCGAGGACGAATGGGACCGCCAGGTCGAGGGCTTCGCGGCGCTGGTGAAGGTCGCGCACGGGGATTGATGTGTTGGATTACAGATAGTCCATAACCCATTATAATGATTATTGGATACGCGCAGGAAAGATCAAGCTGGCATCGCCGTAGGAATAGAAGCGGTAGTGCTCCCGGATCGCGTGCGCATAGGCCGCCTGCATGACGTCCAGCCCCGCGAAGGCGCTGACCAGCATGAACAGCGTGCTTTTCGGCAGGTGAAAATTGGTCATCAGCGCGTCGACGGCGCGGAAGCGGTAGCCGGGCGTGATGAAGATGTCGGTCTCGCCGGCGAACGGATGGATCGTGCCGTTCTCGTCGGCCGCGCTTTCCAGCAACCGCAGCGACGTAGTGCCGACGGCCACGATTCGGCCACCCTTCCGCCGACATCCGTTCACAATTCGAGCCGTGTTTTCGGAGATTTCACCCCATTCCGCGTGCATCCGATGGTCGTGCGTGTCCTCGGCCTTCACCGGCAGGAAGGTGCCCGCGCCCACATGCAGGGTCAGCGTCACATGGCCGATGCCGGCCTCGGTGAGACGACCCATCAGCCCTTCGGTGAAATGCAGGCTGGCGGTCGGCGCGGCGACGGCGCCGTCGCGGACGGCGAACATGGTCTGGTAGTCGGCGCGGTCGCCGTCGTCGGTGGCGCGCTTGCCGGCGATATAGGGCGGCAGCGGCATTTCGCCCAGCTCCAGGATGGCAAGGTCGAGATCGCGGCCGGACCGGTTGAACCGGACCAGCAATTCGCCGCCCTCGCCCTTCATCATCACCGTGGCTGTCAGGTTACCGATGTGGATGTCGTCGCCCGGCCGCAGGCGCTTGCCGGGGCGTGCGAACGCCTGCCACTCCCGTTCGTCGATCCGCTTGTGCAGCAGCAGTTCGATCCGCGCCTCGCCACGGCTGCCGTCGGCGCGGCGGATGCCGTTCAGGCGCGCGGGAATCACCCGTGTGTCGTTGAACACCAG
>JBKJNE010000313.1:0-19273 GCA_046596015.1 Alphaproteobacteria bacterium | reverse complement strand
CCACACGGTGACCGACGCCGGCATCTGCCCGCTGCCGACGGGCCGCACCATCCCGATCTGGATCGGCGGGACCAGCGCGCCCGCCATGCGCCGTGCGGCGCGCACCGGCGACGGCTGGATCCCCTACGCGCCGGCCCGCGAAGCGCCCGCCATGATGGACGCCTTCCGCAAGGTCATGGAGGACGAAAGCCGGCCGTTGGACGGCTTCGGCATCGAGGCGGTCGTCTTCACCCATCCCGCCGACCGGCCCGATTTCGGCGGCAGGACGCCGACGGTCGAGGACGCCTTCGCCGACATCGAAGTCTGGCGCGCCGAGGGCGTCAGCCACGTATCGCTGCATTCCATGGCGACCGGCGCGAAAGACGTGCCGGGGCACATCGCGTTCCTGGAAAAGGTGATCGGCGGCGTCAGCCGCTAGGCTATTCGGTGTGCTGCCGGACCGGCGTGCGGGCGACGAAGCCGTCCATGTCGGCGGTCACCGTGATCTGGCAGGCGAGCCGGCTGTTGGGCCGCCGGTCGACGGCATATTCCAGCATCATGTCCTGGCCCTCGTCTACGGCCGGCAGACGGTCGAGCCAGCTCTCGTCGGCATAGATGTGGCAGGTGCCGCAGGCGCACGAGCCGCCGCAGTCGCCCAGGATGCCGGGAATGCCGTTCTTCGACGCGCCTTCCATCAGCGACCAGCCGACCGGCACCTCCTGCTCGTGCTCGGTGCCGTCGTGCTCTACATAGCGGATAAGCGGCATCGGTCTTCCCTGGCGTTGTCGTTCCGATCACCGGGTACCGATCCGTTCGCCAAAGCGCAACCCCTTATGAAGCGCTCAGACCTGCAGCACGGTGCAGGCCGAGACGCCAGGGCCGCCATAGACATGCGTGTAGCCGGTCTTGGGGCTGTCCGGCACCTGGCGCGCGCCGCCGTCGCCGCGGAGCTGCAGCACCACCTCGTAGACCTGCCTCAGGCCCGACGCGCCGATGGGCTCGCCGTTGGCGATGCAGCCGCCGTCGGTGTTGATCGGCATCTTGCCGCCGATCTCGGTGTGGCCTTCCTTGATCAGCTTTTCCTGGTCGCCGTCCCTGCAGAAGCCGTTCTCGGCCATGTGCATGATCTCGGCGCCCGACTCCGTGTCCTGGATCTGGATCACGTCGATATCCTCGGGACCGACGCCCGCCATCTCGAATGCGGCCTTCGAGGCGAACACGGTCGGGCTGGGCGCGCGGTCGAGCGCTAGATACGGGCTGAACACCTCGAACGCGCCGTAGTGGCGGGTGCGCAGGGTGCAGGCGCGCAGCTGCACCGGCCGGTTGGTGTAGCGGCGCGCGGCCTCCTCGCTGGCGAGGATCAGCGCCACGCCGCCTTCGGCCGGCGAGCAGAACATGTATTTGGTGAGCGGGTAGGACAGCATTTCGGAGTTCAGCACCGTGTCGAGGTCGACGGGCTCGCGGCGCCAGGCGTTCGGGTTCAGCGCCCCGTTGCGGAACGCCTTCTGCGCCACCATGCCCAGCGTCTCATGCGAGATGCCGTAATCGGCCATGTAGCGGTTGATCTTCATGGCGAAGAACTGGGTGGTCAGGCTGAGGCCGGTGTCGCCGTACCAGTGCTCGAGGCCGCGGCTGGCCGGATCGGAGTTGAAGGCGCCGCGCGGATGCTTGTCGAAGCCGACCGCCACGCCGAGATCGTACTGGCCCGATTTGATCGCCGTGTAGGCCGAGATCAGCGCGCTGCCGCCGGTGGCGCAGCCGTTCGACACGTTGACGAACTGGATGCCGGTCAGGCCCAGCTCGTTGACCAGCGAATCGGCGTTGCCCGACGCGGCCGAGCCGCCGAAGGCGAACTGCATGTCGGGCCATTCCAGTCCCGCGTCCTTCAGCGCCTCGCGGACCGCATGGGCGCCCTGCTTACGGCCGGACTTGCCTTCGGTGCGGCCGAACCTGTGGATGCCGATACCGATGATGCAGACCTCGGTCATGTGCCGTCTCCCTGATGATCAGGCGCACAAATTAAGCGCGCGTGCGGAAAATCATTACTCCATTCCGCCGCGTCAGTCGAGTTGCAGCACCATGCATTTGAGGTACGCGCTTTCGGGCAGCAGCGGGTGCACCGGATGGTCCGGCCCGGCGCCCGCCGAGCGCAGGATGCGGCCGCTGCGACGCGCATCGCCCAGCCCGCGCGCCACTTCCTCGGCGAAGGCTTCCGGGCTGACATTGTGGCTGCACGATGCGGCCAGCAGCACGCCGCCCGGGCGCACCAGCGGCACGGCCAGCTTGACCATCTTCCGGTAGCCCTTCAGGCCCGGCTTCAGGTCCTTTTTCGACTTCACGAAGGCGGGCGGATCGACGATCACCAGGTCGAACTTGCGGCCGCCCTGCCCCATGCTCTCCATGGCCTCGAACGCCTCGGCGCGGCGGATGTCCATGACGCCGGCGACGCCGTTGGCCTCGGCCGCCTGCCTGGCCAGCGCCAGCGCCGGCTCCGACCGGTCGATGGCGACCACTTCCCTGGCGCCCGCCGCCGCGCACTGCACGCCGAACGCACCGGCGAAGGTGTAGAGGTCGAGCACCTTTCCGCCCTTCGCGAATTTCGCCACGAAGGCCCGGTTGTCGCGGTGATCGTAGAACCACCCGGTCTTCTGGCCGCCCGCCAGGTCTGCGAAGAAGGCGGCGCCGTTCTCCTCCAGCCGCACCGGCCCGTCGACCTTGCCGTGGACCACGCGCACCTCCTGGCCCAGCCCTTCGGTCTGGCGCGCGGGCGTGTCAAGGCGCAGCACGATGGCGTCGGGCTTCACCGTCTCCTTCAGTGCGGCGACGACCGGCTCGATCAGCGCATCCATGCCCGCCGTGTTGGCCTGCACCACGACCACGCCGCCGAAGCGGTCGACGATCAGGCCGGGCAATCCGTCGGCCTCCGCGTGGACCAGCCGGTAGAACGGCTTGTCGAACAGTTTTTCGCGCAGCGCGAGCGCCGCGGCGAAGCGCGCGCGAAAGAACGCGGCATCGACCTGCTGCTCCGGATCGCGGGTCAGGATGCGTCCGGCGATCAGCGTGTGCGGGTTGAAATAGCCGGTGCCAAGCGCCCTGCCCTCGGCCGACTGGAACCGCACGATGGACCCGGCCGGCATCGAGCGGATGGACGCATCCATGCCGATCTCGTTGGAATAGATCCACGGATGGCCGGACAGCGCCCGCATATGCATGCGCGGATTGAGGCGGATGGCGGGTGCGGTCATGGGTTCATCCCGGTTGGAGTTGAAGGCGCAGAGCTAAACCGATTTGCCGCCGCCAACAATTCCCGATTTCGCGAGCGAAATCGGCTGGGGAGGTTGAAGGAAACCGGCAATCGCACGATAGTCGGCGCGCCGCAACAGGAGAGATCCCATGGCGCTGGTCTTTCATTTTCATCCGCTGTCGTCGTTCTGCCAGAAGGTGCTGATCGCGCTTTACGAAAACGGCACGGCATTTGAGCCCAACATGGTCAATCTGGGCGATCCGGATGCCCGTGCCGAGTACCTGAAGATTTCGCCCCTGGGCAAGATTCCGGCGCTGCAGGACGACGGCCGGACCATTATCGAAACCGCGACCCAGATCGAATATCTGGAGCAGCATCATCCCGGCGCGCGCCCGCTGTTGCCGAAGGATGAGGCCGGCCGGCTCGAGGCGAGGCTCTGGGACCGGATTTTCGACCTCTACATCGAACTGCCCATGCAGAAGATCGTCGGCGACACAATGCGCGCCGAGGGTGAGCACGATGCGCGCGGCGTCGCCGAGGCCCGCGCCACGTTGCGGTCAGCCTACGCGATGATCGAAGGGCAACTGGCCGGCAGGACCTGGGCCGTCGGCGATGCGTTCTCCATCGCCGACTGCGCGGCGGCGCCGGGCCTGTTCTACACGTCGATGCTGGAGCCGTTCGGCACCTTCCCGAACCTGAGCGCCTATTTCGAGCGGCTGCTCGCGCGGCCGTCCTTCGACCGCGTGCTCAGGGAGGCCCAGCCGTTCTTCCAGTACTTCCCGTACTACAAGGACATGCCCGAGCGTTTCCGCAACTGGGGAGTCAGTTGACCGGCGACAGCCGCGTGCTCTTCACGCTGGCGAGGATGCGGCCGAGCGTGGCGCGGACTTCCGGGCGCAGCTTCTCGTCGTCGGTGGCGATGCGGATCTCGCCGCTCCACTGGTCCTGGTCCAGCACGCCCTGCTTGACCAGGGTGCGCACCAGGATGGTGTGGGCGAGCAGCAGGGCTTCGAACTCGTCGTAGAAGTCGTCCATTTCCCGCTCGGTCCACATGCGCTCTCTCCTCGTTTGCCGGGGCCCCACAGCCTAGCGGTCCTAAGTGACGTTTCAACGCGAGTGGATATGGGGCGTTCCCGGGAAATTACAGCCTATTCCGGCCGGTGGCAGACCGCTTCGATATGATGGCCGTCTGGATCGAGCAGGAACGCGGCGTAGTAGTCGGCGTGATATTGCGGCCGCAGCCCCGGCGGACCATTGTCGGCGCCTCCTGCCGCCAGCCCGGCCGCATAAAACGCGTCGACCATGGCCCGGCTGCGCGCCGCGAAGGCGATGTGCTGGCCGTCCGGTGCCACCGGCTTCGGCACGCCATCGACGGTCGGCCCGCCGATCCAGAACGGCGGCTCGCCATCGGGATCGCCGCCGAAGCCGAACGCCGAATAGCCGTCGAGCACCTGGGCCTGCAGCGACAGGTAGCCGAGCGCGCCCAGCACCGCCTCGTAGAAAGGCTTGGACGCCTTCAGGTCACCGACGGGGAGAGAGAAGTGATCGATCATCGCCGTGCCATCCCTGTTGTCCATCCAGGCGAAAAGTAGTCGCGCGGCCATCCCATGGCCAGCGTTTCACCGGTCGCCAAGCCGGCGATTTTGGATGACTATGCCGGTCCACGGCGGATGCGCCGGCAAACCGGGAACGAGGGAAGCAGATGGAATTCGTAAGGCTGGGAACGACCGGCACGCAGGTCTCGCGCCTGTACCTGGGCGCCATGAGCTTCGGTAGCATGGCGGACTGGATGATCCCGGAGGAGGCCAGTTTCGCGATCGTCAAACGGGCGATCGAAGGCGGCATCAACTTCTTCGACACCGCCGACGTCTATTCGCGCGGCGAGAGCGAGACGATCCTGGGCAAGGCGCTGAAGGAGTACGCCCGCAAGCGCGAGGAAATCGTTGTCGCGACCAAGGTCTACATCCCCATGGGCAAGGGTCCGAACCGGGGCGGCCTGTCGCGCAAGCACATCAGGCATTCCATCGACGGCAGCCTGAAGCGGCTGGGAATGGACTATGTGGACCTCTACCAGATCCACCGGTTCGACTATCACACGCCGATCGAGGAGACCATCGAGGCGCTGGACGAGGTGGTGAAGGCGGGCAAGGCGCTCTATGTGGGCGCCAGTTCCATGCTCGGCTACCAGTTCGCCAAGTACCTGAACAAGGCCGACAGCCTGGGCAAGTCGCGCTTCGTCACCATGCAGAACCAGTACAGCCTGCTGTACCGCGAGGAAGAGCGCGAGATGAATCCGCTCTGCGCCGAGGAAGGCGTCGGCCTGATCCCGTGGAGCCCGCTCGCCGGCGGCATCCTGGCCGGCAGCCGGGAAGCCGGCACCACCCGCGCCAAGTCCAACATGGGCGGCGGCGCCCGCTACAACCGGCCCGCCGACCACGCGGTGCTCGACGCCGTCCGGCAGGTCGCGGCGGCCCGCGGCGAAACCCCGGCGCAGGTCGCGATCGCCTGGCTGCTGTCCAAGCCCGGCGTCACCGCGCCGATCATCGGCGCGACCAAGCTGGGCCAACTGGAAGATCCGCTCAAGGCGGTGGGGACGAAACTGTCCGCCGAGGAGATCGCGATCCTGGAAGCGCCCTACGTGACGCAGCCGGTGACCCACATCCCTGGCCCGGGCGACCTGGCGCCCGGCGCGCCGCGTCCCTAGGACTGATCATGCCCGCATCGCGACCACCGCGTAGAGCGGGTCCGACCGCCCGGAAAACGGCGATATGTCGGTGAACTCGCCCGCCCCGAACCCTTCCGACAGCCTGAAGTAGAGGTTGACCAGCCCGCCGTGCTGGTGGTCGTCCAGCGCCCGCCAGATCGCCACGGCCTTCGTCGGGAACATCCGGTTGGAGAACGACAGGATGAACGGCGCGCCGGGCCGCAGGATGCGCGCCACCTCACGAAAAATCTCCACCGGCCTGGTCATGTACTGCACCGACACGGCGACGGTGCAGCCATCGAAAGTGGCGTCGGCGAAGGGCAGCGCCGGGCTCTTGTTGAGGTCCTGCACGAAGCCGCCGGTGAGCTGCGCATTGGCCTTCAATTCGGTGACGTTCATACCGTGGCCGATCACCCGGTCGTAGGTGACATCCTTCGGCAGGTGCGACACGCAGGACGACATCAGGTCGAGGATGCGCCCGCCCGCGGGCAGCCGCTCCTTGTAGAACAGGGCGAGCGCGGCGCAGGCCGGCTCGTCGATGTGGGTGACGATGCGCGGCGGCTGGTAGAACCAGGTGTCCGGCGTTTCGTCGACGCGGGCGAAGTGATGCGGCTGCAACGGATTTTCCATGGGCAGAAAGATTAACCACGCGAGGGACCTACATCCAGTGCGCCGGCGTTAGTCGCGGTAGCATGGTCCGCACCCCTTCACTGCGGCCGGAAAGAACCCGCGTGAAAAACAGCTTCAGACGACTTGCGATCCTCGCCGTGGCACTTGGCCTCGCCGCCTGCGCGTCGCGTCCAAAAGACACCCGCGACGACCTCGCCCTCGCGGTGTCGGCCAAGGTGGCGGTCAACCGCGGCGACGGCACGCCGCTTCCCGTCGCGCGCGATCTGGCGCCCGAGGCGGTGCCCGGGCGAAACCAGCAGGTGCTGCTGCTGTCCGGCGGCGGCTCCCACGGGGCGTTCGGAGCGGGCGTGCTGGTGGGCTGGACGGAGTCGGGCCAGCGCCCGCAATTCGACATCGTCACCGGCGTCTCGACCGGCGCGCTGATGGCCACGTTCGCCTTCCTCGGCCCGGAGTTCGACGGCGCGCTGCGCCACCTCTACACCAGCGTGGAGAACGGCGAGATCTACAAGAAGCGCGGGCTGGGCGGCCTGCTGAAAGGATCGGCGTTCGACCAGAAGCCGCTGGCGCGGCAGCTCGAGCAGGAGATCAGCGACGCGGTGCTCGCCCGGGTCGCCGGGGAGTGCGCGAAAGGCCGCCGGCTGTTCATCGCCACGACCAATTTGGACAAGGGCCTGCAGGTGGTGTGGGACATGTGCGGCATCGCCGAAAGCCCTTCACCCGGCAGGGCAGTGCTCTACCGCAAGATCCTGCTGGCCTCGGCCGCGATCCCGGGACTTTTCAAGCCGGTGTACATCCAGAGCAACAGCCGGATGCCGTCTTTGCATGTGGACGGCACCATCCATTCGTCGATCCTGTTCCACTCGTTCATGCTGGCCAAGGGTGGCAGCCAGGATGTGTGGACCGTCATCAACGGCAAGATCGACTATGCCCGCCGCGACGGAATCGCCGACGCCAACGTCACCAGCACCGTGCCCCGCGCGATCCTGGAGATGATGAAGGCGAACACCAACGCCAGCGTCTACCGCACCTACGTGCGCGCCCGGCAGGCCAAGGCCCGTTTTCACCTGGCGTTCGTTCAGGACGACATGCCCGACACCAGCCCGATCGAGTTCAAGTCGGACGAGATGGGACCGCTGTTCGAGGCAGGGCAGAAAATCGGCCGCACCAGCCAATGGGCCGACGAGCCGCCGCGGCTGGAGACGCTCGACCGCTTGCCCTGATCGTCGTCAGGACAGCGGGAAGCCGACGATGTCCTGCAGTTCCCGGAGCGCCACGTCGGGGTCGATGACCTTGATGGTCCGCATGCCGAGCGCCCTGGCGGGCTTCAGGTTGATGCCCAGATCGTCCAGATAGACGGCCTCGTTCGGCTCGATCTCCAGCGCGTCGCAGACCATCCGGTAGATCTCCGGGCTGGGCTTGCGCACGCCCACCTTCGAGCTTTCGATCACCACCCTGAACAGGCCCATGACCTGCTGGACGGCGGCGGCCTTGTCCTCGGTGCGGGCCATGCCGGCGCCAGCGCCATGGCGGACGTTGTTGGTGATGCAGCCGGTGACCAGCCGCCCGCTGATCCGGCGCAGCGCCTCGACCATCTTCGGGCGCAGGTCGCCCGACAGCAGGGCGACCACGTCCTTTCCCGGCAGGTGATATCCGCGCTGGTGCGCCTCGAGATCGAACAGGCGGTCGAACTCGTCGATGCTGACCTCGTTGCGCTCGAACAGCGCCCAGGCGTTGGTATCCGGATTGGTGGCGTTGATGGTGCGGATCAGGTCCAGCGGCAGACCGCGTTCGGCCTCGTAGCGGTTGAACGCCTCGAACGGGCTCGTCGTCAGCACGCCGCCGAAATCCCAGATCACCGCCTTGACCATCAACCGCCTCCGTTTTGACGCTGCCGGGCGTATAATGGGGAAGCGCCACGAGGTCCATCGGAAAGCTATGCCCATGCACACGACCATGAGGGCCATGGTGCTCGCCAACCCGGGCGACGGATGCGTCAGCCTCGCCCGGCGCGACCGGCCAGCGCCAGGGCCGGGCCAGGTGCTGGTGCGCGTCCACAAATGCGCCGTCTGCCGCACCGACCTGCATGTGGTCGACGGGGACCTGCCCGAACCCAAGGAGCATGTGGTCCCCGGCCATGAAGTGATCGGCGCGGTTGAGGCGCTGGGCGCGGGCGTCGACCGCTTCGCCCTGGGCGCGCGGGTCGGCGTGCCATGGCTGGGCATGACCTGCGGCGCCTGCGACTACTGCCTGTCGGGGCGCGAGAACCTGTGCCCCGACGCCCGGTTCACCGGCTACACCCTTGACGGTGGCTACGCCGACTACATGGTCGCCGACGCGCGGTTCTGCTTTGCCATCCCGGACTTCTACTCGGACGCCGAGGCCGCGCCGCTGATGTGCGCCGGCCTGATCGGCCACCGCGCCCTGACCATGGCGGGCGATGCCCGCAGGCTGGGCCTCTACGGTTTCGGCGCGGCGGCGCACATCATCGCGCAGGTGGCGGTTTGGCAGGGCCGCGAGCTTTACGGCTTTACCCGGCCCGGTGACGCGGCCGGCCAGGAGTTCGCCCGCGCCATGGGCTGCGTCTGGGCGGGCGGATCGGACACGCGCCCGCCCGTGCCGCTCGACGCCGCCATCCTGTTCGCGCCGGTCGGCATGCTGGTGCCCGCCGCGCTGAAGGCGGTGGCGCCCGGCGGCACCGTGGTCTGCGCCGGCATCCACATGAGCGACATCCCATCCTTCCCTTACCGTCTGCTTTGGGGCGAGCGGCGGGTGGTGTCCGTGGCGAACCTGACGCGGCACGACGCCGAGACGTTCCTGGCGCTCGCGCCCCAGGTGCCGGTGCGAACCGCGACGCACCTGTATACGCTGGAGCAAGCCAACGACGCCCTTGACGACCTACGCGCGGGCCGGTTCGAGGGCGCCGCCGTACTCGACATAGATGGTTCCGGCACGCGCGCCGAATAGTGTTGACCGTGCCCGCCGGCCCGCTAGGCTTGCGCGAAACCGGCCAACGGGAACCAGGGGAGCCAGCGTCAGTGAGCAGTCAGACACAAGGCGCGGGCGCGTCCAGGGGCAGCAACGGCTATCTGGTCTGGGTGGTGTTCATCCTCACCCTCGCATCGACGTTCTCGATCATCGACCGGCAGATTCTCAACGTCATGATCGGCCCGATCAAGCGCGACCTGGGCATCAGCGACAGCCAGGTCGGTCTGCTGATGGGCCTGGCGTTCGCCGTGCTCTACAACCTGATGTCCTATCCGGCGGGCTGGCTCGCCGACCGCTACAACCGGCGTAACCTGATGTCGGCGGGCATCGCCTCGTGGAGCGTGATGACCATGCTCTGCGGCATGTCGCATTCCTACTGGACCCTGTTCGCCGCGCGCATGGGCGTCGGCGTCGGCGAGGCGGCGCTGGCGCCGGCCGCGTACTCCACCCTGTCGGACACCTTCAAGGCCGCCCGGTTGCCGCTCGCCATCGGCGTGGTCGGCGCCGCGCCATTCCTGGGGCAAGGGCTGGCCGGCCTGGTCGGCGGGCCACTGATCGATTACCTGGAAGCCCGGCCACACATGGACGTGCCGGTGCTGGGCGACATCTACTCCTGGCAGGCGGTGTTCTGGTTCGTCGGCCTGCCGGGCCTGCTGGTGGCGCTGCTGTTCTTCACCATCCGCGAGCCCAAGCGCCACGGCAAGACCGAGGCCGAGGGTACCGGCATCCCGTTCAGCGTGGTCTGGACCTTCATCAAGAGCCGCGGCGCGTTCTTCACCCTGATCTTTGCCGGCTATCTCTGCCTGTCGACCCAGGGCTGGTCGCTGATGCTGTGGATCTACGAGTTCTTCATCCGCCAGCATGGCTGGACGCGGACCGAGTTCGGCCTGACCTACGGCACCATCTCCATGGTCGCCGGCATCATGGGCAGCGTGTTCGCCGGCGGCTTCGCGGGCTATTGGATCGGCAAGGGCCGCAAGGACGGCACCCTGCGCCTTGTGTTCATCGGCACCTGCCTGCTCGGACCCAGCGCCGTGGTGCTGACCCTGCTGCCGAACGCCTGGGCAGCCATCGCCCTGCTGGTGCCGGTGACGTTCCTTATGGCGATGCCGCCGGGGCTGATCTCGTCGGCGCTGCAGGCCATCGCGCCCAACGAGCTGCGCGGCCAGATGATCGCGTTCTACATGATCGCGGTGAACTTCATCTCCTACGCCATCGCGCCGTCGCTGCCGCCGGCGCTCGACCTGCTGATCTACGGCCGCGAGGACACGCTCGGCGTGTCGATCTCGGTGCTGGCCGCCATCAACTACTCGATCGCCGCGGTCTGCATCGGCTTCGGCCTGCGCTATTTCCGCAGGGCGCTGAAGGATGCCGAGGCCTGGCAGGACAAGCTGCTCTAGGAATCGGAAAGGCCGCGCCGGCGCCGCGGCCTTTCGAATCCATGCGGGTCGCCTCTAGCGGATGCGGACCTTGTCGCCGTGCTTCTCCCACACCTCGTGCAGCTCCTTTTTCATCCAGTCGAGCTGGATCTTGATGCGCTTTTCGCGGTCCTGGATGATCGTCGAGTTCTTCATGCCCTCGGCCAGGAACTCGAGCGTGTCGCGCCAGCGCTCGAAGACATCCCGCAGGGCGAGGGCGTAGTCCGGGTAGGCGCGGCGACCGGCATCCAGGCGGGCCTTCTCGTACTCCGCAGCGCCCGGCTCGACGATGGCGCGCAGCTCGGCGTCGGTACGCGAGGCCGCGATCAGCTCCCGCCAGGCTGCCGACAGGCGGCTGTTGACCAGCTCCCACATGTTGTCGACGGCCTGGTCGATATAGTCCTTGCCGACGGGCGTCCGGTGCGCGCCCTCGAAATAGCGCTCCAGCCACTGTTCACGCAGATAGTCGATCGACGCCTCGAGCACGTGCTGGGTGGTCGGGAAATAGTGCTGCACGGCGCCGCGGGTGACGCCGGCCTTCTTGGCGATCTCGGTCGTGGTGGTCCGGAAATATCCGATGTCGACGAAGCACGAGATCGTCGCCTCAATGATTTCCTGCCGTGTCGCCAGACTGCGCACCCGTCTACGGCGCGCGCTGGCCAGTGCAACTGAAGTCGCCATATGCCCTGAACCCACCCCCTGCCGTTCGCCGAACCTAAAAGTCAGACTCGACTTTATCTTAACTGGATTGGGGTCTAATTTATCGTGCATCGAGCGCGCACGGCAACCGCCAATCTGTCACATTTGCAACGACTCATGCGAAGCGACGCCTGCGGTGCCTCACGGCCTGCGGGCACCGGTCGAAGTCGGGCCGCCGCGACGCCGTCCAACGCGGTTTGCGAGCGACTTGCGTAACGGCCGAACAAGAGGGGAGAACGAACCGATGAGCGAAGCACTCGAGAAACTGAGCCAGTTCGACGCCAAGCGCTGAACAGGGACGCAGGCGGCACCCAACATGTCCAACGCTGACGGCGTTACAATCGAACTCGAGATGCCCTGGAAGGTGCTGAGCGGCACCATCCACGGGCTCGATCAGCAGGCGTTGACCGGGACCCTCCTCATCAACGCAAGGTCCGGCGCCTCGTTTGCCTCACTCGACGGGGTCCTCGAGCGGATGTTTGGTAGCGCCGCGCCGCCGCTGCCCTCCGTGACCGGTGAGGCTCACGCCTTGGCGTCGCGGGTGTTGCAATGGCTGGCGGCGGTGCAGGTCTATTCCAAAATCCCCGTCTCCGGCGCGCAGTATCTGGGCGAGCCGGTGCGCCGGCGAGGCGGCATGCTGGCCGTGCCGGTCGCCGCGCCGTGCTTCGCCCGGCCCGCCTCCGGCGAGTGCCTCCACTGGGTTGTCGCGGTGATCAACAGGATACTCGCCGGGCCGGTCGATAGCGCGCGCCTGGACGCCGATTTGAACCGGCTCCGGGACAGGCTGAGGCCTTACTCCCTGAGCGGACTCAACATGTTCCACTTCGTGCGCGCCGCGCTGGATCTGGACATGCCGGTGAGCCGGCTGACAGGCCAGGTGTTCAGGGTCGGGACCGGATGCCGCAGCCGCCTTCTCAACAGCTCGTTCACGGACCGGACGTCCCATATCGGCGTCGCTCTCGCCCACAACAAACTGCTCACCGCCGAGATTCTCCGCTGTGCCGGGCTGCCCGCGCCCGAGCACTTGCCGGCTGCCGACGCGGCGAGGGCGATCGAGGCCGCGGCGACGCTCGGCTACCCCGTGGTCGTGAAACCAGCGGACCAGGAGCAGGGCCGCGGAGTCGCCGCCGGGCTCATCGATGCCGAAGACGTCCGCCGCGCATTTGCCGAAGCGCTCAAAGTTTCCAAGATCGTCCTGGTGGAGAAGCACGTCCATGGCAGGGACTATCGCCTGACGGTGTTTGGCGGCCGGGTCATCAAGATCGAGAACCGCGTCGCGGGCGGCGTCACCGGCGACGGCGTATCGACGGTGGAGCAACTGGTGGCGGCGGCGCAGCAGACACCCCGGCTGCGCAAGATCTTCCGCGACACCGGCAAGATGATCCTGCAGCTCGATCCGGAAGCGCTCGGGATGGTGGAGGAATCAGGCATGACCGCCGCCAGCGTGCCGGAGAAGGATTTTTACGTTGTCCTGCGGCGCAAGAACAACATTTCCACCGGCGGCCTTCAGATCGGCATTGCGCCCGAAGAGGCCCATCCCGACAATCTGGCGCTCGCGATCAGGGCCGCCCATGAGATGCGGCTCGATTTCGCCGGCATCGATCTGATCATACCCGACATCGCCAAGTCCTGGCTCGACGTCGGCGGGATTGTGTGCGAGGTCAACGCCCAGCCGCAGATCGGCGCGCTGACCAGTCCCACCATCTACCGGGACATCCTCGCCGAGATGATGGAGGGAGAGAGCCGGATTCCGACGCATCTGGTCATCGGGCACGTCGCCATCGACGCCGCCCATCGCCTGGCGGAGGAGTTGGGCTGCAATGGCCTGTCGACCCCCGAAGGTGTCTGGATGGATGGCCGGAAACTGGTGGCCAGAGTCAGCAGCGCATTCCACGCCGCGCAGATTATGCTGAATGACATCGACAGCCGGGCCGCATTGGCTATCCTGCCCGCTGATGAAATCCTGGCCCTAGGGTTGCCGACCGACCGCTTCCAGACCATCCGGTTCATGGCACACGCGGCGGAAGGCGCGCTCAGCGAACCAGACAAGGAAGAAATCCGGCGCCGTGCGAGACCACATGCAGACCACCTCATCGAACAGTGACGGCCGCGATGCTTGACGTCGGCCTGTGCATGACGGTCAAGGACGAGGAAGCCAACATCCTCCCCTGCCTGGAACCGATCGCCGACATCTTCGCGCAGATCGTGGTGATCGACACGGGCTCGACCGATGCGACGTGCACGGCCTGAAGAAGCTGCATGTCCAATTCGACAGGGTATGATCGACAAAACGTTGCCTCCACGCGGCGAAACCAGATGACGACGCAGCCCGAGTCCGATCAACCAGTGATCAGGATGCTACCGCCGTGGCAGCTGGCGCCTGGGTCCATGTATGGCATCGCGCAACAAACCCTGACGGGCCAATTCCTGATCCGGATCGAACCCGATTACGCCTTCGACATCCTCGATTCGGTATTGACGGGACTCCTCGAGGATACGCGCTACGAGCCGCCGGCCGCACCCAGCGCCGCAAGCGGATTGGCGGGCCGCGCGCTCGTCTTGATGGCAGCGCTTCAGGTGCGCTACAGCATCCCGGTCTCGAGCATATACGGGGTCGGAACACCCGGGCCCGGCGAGGATGGCTGGCTGACGGTGCCGGTCGCGGCTCCCTGGTATGCGCAAGGATCCACACATGCCTGCCTGCAATGGGCGATGCGCGCAATCAACGCCATCGTCTCCGGCCCGGCAGACTCCGCAATGGTGCGCGACGCGCTGGATCTGACCGCCCTGGAAGCCGCTCTCAAGCCCTACTCGGTCAGCGGGACCAACATGTTCCACTTCCTGCAAGCGGCTTTCCACCTGGACATCCCGTTCAGGAGGATCGCGGCGCGGATATTCAGCTTCGGCATGGGATGTCATACGCGTTGGCTCGACAGCACGTTCACCGACCGTACACCGCACCTCGGCGTCAGGATCGCCCACGATAAGGTCGTGACAGCGGAGGTGCTGAGGTCCGCGGGTTTGCCCGCGCCGACCCATGTGGTCGTCGCCGACGAGACCGCGGCTATCGAGGCGGCAGGGAAGCTTGGCTATCCAGTGGTCGTGAAGCCGTTGGACCAGGAACAGGGGCGCGGCGTCGCGGCCAACCTCCGCGATGCCGATTCGGTGCGGGCGGCGTTCGCCGAGGCCGCCAAGGTGTCCCGCAAGCTGCTGGTGGAGAAGCACTTCCACGGCAAGGACTATCGCCTCACGGTGATGGGCGGCGAGGTGGTCAAGATCGAGAACCGTATCGCCGGCGGCGTGACCGGCGACGGCGTGTCGACCATCGACGCTCTGCTGCGGCAAGTCCAGGATACACCTCGCTTCCGCAAGATATTCCGCGACAGTGGCAAGGTTCCGCTGAGCCTCGACGACGAAGCGCACGGCCTGCTGAGAGAAGGCGGGCTGACACCCGACAGTGTTCCCGCCGACGGCGAATACATCGTGCTTCGGCGCAAGAACAACGTCTCGACCGGCGGGCTCCAGATCAAGGTCCACGTCGACGCGGCGCATCCGGACAACCTCTCCCTCGCCATACGGGCAGCCACGCTCCTGAAGCTGGATTTCGCCGGCGTTGATCTGCTGATCGCCGACATTACGGCCTCCTGGCTGGAGACAGGCGCCCTGATCTGCGAGGTGAACGCCCAGCCGCAAATCGGCGTGCGTACCACCCCTGCCATCTACCGCGAGGCGCTGTCGGCGCTGATGGCCGGCAACAGCCGCATTCCCGCGCATCTCATCGTCACGACGTCGGGGACCGGGATCGCGCATCACGAGGCGGTGCAGGCCGCGGCTGAATTAAACTGCAATGGCATCTCGACAAGCGTGGGTGTCTGGGTGGACGGCAACCGCGTGGCGGCGCGGCCCGACAGTGCCTACCATGCAGCGTCCATCCTGCTCGGCGAACCCACCGTCCGGTCGGCGCTCTGCATCGTCGCGGCGAAAGACGTGTTCACCATGGGCTTGCCCGCGAGCCGCTTTCAGTCCATTCGCGTGGTCAGCCATGACAAGGCGGCGCCCGCTCACCAGCGGGAGCTGGAGGCACTGATACCCCGGGTCAAGCAGCACGCCGCGCAGGTCCTGACTTGACGCGGCCGCCCATGTCGCATTCCCTCACTCCACAACGCCGATGGCGCGCCGCAAAGGTTGCTCATGCTTGATATCGGACTGTGTATGACCGTCAAGGACGAGGTGGACAACCTCGCCGGCTGCCTGACGGACATCGTCGAGCTGTTCGCGCAGGTGGTGATCATCGACACGGGCTCCACCGATGGGACAAGGGAACTGTTGCGCGACCGCCTCGGCATCGAGCCGCTGTTCATGCCGCTCGACCCCAACGATTGCTGCGCTCTATCGAGCCCGCGCAATGTCGGCTTCGAGCGGCTCGGGACGCCCTGGCTGATGACGCTCGATGCCGATGAGCGGCTCGAACGCGCGGAGCTGGAAGCTCTGGTCGCGCTCGACGACCGGGATCTGCCTGCAGGCGTCATCTTCGGCTGGGATACGTCATACGGCCCTGACCGGATCGTGGAAGACTACAAGCTCATCCTGTTTCGCCGGCATCACCGCCATCGCGGTCTCGTTCACGACACCGCGCAACCGAGCCTCCGGGAGACCGGAGAGTCGGCTTGCTGGTCATCGCTACTGCGCATCCGGCATTATCCGAGCCTGCCGGGCATACGGCAGAAGGACGATTGGTACGCCTGGCGCCTCGACTGCGCGCGCCGACGCGAGCCGGACTGGCTTCGCTACCACTGGTTCAGCGGCTACATGGCGTACCGGCTCGGGCACATGGCCGAGGCCGAGGCGCTGGTGCGGACGGTGCACGAGGAGCGTCCGGCGCTTTTCCCGGCGGAGTCGCTCAACGCATCGATGATCCTGGCGTCGATCCACGCCGCGCGCGGCGGGCGTGCCGAAACGGAAACGGTCCTTGAGGAAGCCCGGCGATATCACCGCCAGGTCGCCGACGATTTCGAAATCAGGGTCAACTTTCGCCTGGAACCCTGGCTTGAACGCGCCGCGGAGAACGCCGCCCGTGGTAATCTCGATGCGATAACACCCTATCCGTTTCCCTACTGACGCCGGAGACCCGTGCATGCCAGCTCCCGTGATCGCGATCGGCCTCGACGCCCTGGCGCCCGGCCTGCTGGAAGCCTGGACCGCCGAGGGCAAGCTGCCGACAATGGCGAAGCTCATGGAGCAGAGCCTCTATGCAAGGCAGCGGAATTTCAGCCTGTACCGCACCGAGAACAGCTGGCTCACGCTGCTGCATGGCTGCTCGGCCGAAACGAGCCATGAATGGGGCCACCAGGACTACGATGAGGGCAACTACGAGTTCACGGAAAGGGCGAGCTACGAGTTCAAGCGTTACCTGCCGTTCTACGCGCTGGGGGACCAGAAGCGGGTCGCGGTTTTCGACGTGCCGCTGACCGGACTGGTCGAAGGCGTGAACGGGGTCCAGCTGCTGGGATGGGGCACCGAGGTCAACCAGATCCTGCGCGAATCCTCGCCGCCGGGCCTGATGAAGAAGATGATCGAGCGCCACGGGCGGCATCCGCTCTACGATACGATCACCAACGCGGATGACGGCACCGAGACGTTGTCGTACCGCATCCCCTGCCTTTACGACATGGCTACGCAGCGGACGATCCGCGACAAGCTGATCGCGGCGACCCATCAGCGCACGGCGATGATCCGCGACCTGATGCGGCAGGAGCGCTGGGATTTCCTGATGGCGATCTATGCCGAGATTCACACCGCCGGCCACATGTTCTGGCACCTCAGCCAGCCGCACCCGCTGCACGACGCGATGCAGCCGCTGGCCGGCAGCGACTTCATGCTCGACGTCCTTCAGACCATCGATGCCGACCTGGCGCTGCTGATCGACGAGATGCCCGAGGATACGCAGCTGTTCCTGTTCTCGCCCCATGGCATGCAGGCAAACTCCATCGACCTCTACTCCATGTTCTTCCTGCCCGAGCTGCTCTATCGCTGGAGCACCGGAGAGGCAGCGTTCAGCGGACAGGCGGCGGGCGGCGCCGTCCCGGCGCACCAGTTGGGGTTCCGGCGTCACTGGAGCCAGGAAGTCTGGGACCTGAGGTCGGCGCATGGCGACGCGATCCTTGAATCTCCCGCCGAGCAGGAAGCCCGGCGCGATCCGCTCGACTGGGATCCGGGCAACTGGTACCGGCGCGCCTGGCCGACAATGCGCGCCTTCACCATGCCCGGTTATTCCGAGGGCCTCATCCGCGTCAACGTCGCGGGACGGGACGGGCCGGACGGCGTCGATCCCGCCGACTTCGCCAAGGTCTGCGGCGAGATCGAGCAGCTCGTCTCCGAAGTCGTCGACCCGAGAACCGGGCGAGCCGTCGCCCAGCAGGTGGTGCGGGTGCGGTCGACGCCCTGGGAAGATACCGTGGACAGGTCGCCCGCGGACCTCATGGTGCTCTGGCACGACGACCTCACGGCCGATTCAGTCGAGCATCCGCGCCTGGGCCAGATCGGCCCGATCCCCTATTTCCGCAGCGGCGGCCACGCCACCGAAGGCTTCGTCATCGCCCGCGGCCCTGGTTTCACGCCCGGCCTCCGCGTCGACGGCATCAGCACGCCGGATGTCACCGCAACGATCCTTGGACGGCTCGGCGTCGCCATTCCCGACCATGTCGACGGCCGGCCGATCGCGTAGTGCGCCGGGCCGGAGTATCCGGCCACGGGGTCCGTTTCCCGGCGGACGCGGAGACCGCGCAGTAGCGTGTGACGCGCCTTGACACCTTTCCATACCTCCCCTTAACTCTGCGCCGAACCGGACGGGGAGCGGGACGATTAGGCAGCTTCTGATATCGGCCATGTCGGCTGCCGCGCTTGCGGCGGCGCTGTCGCAAAGCGCCCTGGCGGCACCGGAGGAAAGCACTGTGCCAGCCAGCAAACCTGCCGCCTCCGAGCAGGTCGTGGTCACAGCCACCCGCGAGGCGACCGAGCGCACGAAAATGCCGGAAAGCACCGGCGTGATCGACGACAAGGCGCTGGCGGAAGCCCATGTGGTGCATCCGTCCGAGATCATGGGCCGCATTCCCGGCGTCTACCAGGCCTGGCTCAGCGGCAACCACCACGTGACCGCGATCCGCCAGCCGATCAACTTCAACCCGCTCTATCTCTACCTGGAGAACGGCATCCCCAAGCAGGCGCCGGGGTTCTTCGAGACCAACGCCATGTTCGACATGAACGTGTCGCAGATCTCGCGCATGGAGATCACCAAGGGTCCGGGGACGGCGCTGTACGGCTCGGACGCGGTGGCCGGCGTCATCAACCTGATCACCCTGCCGCCGCCGAAGGATTTCTCAGGCAGCGTTCAGCTCGAGGGCAGCACACGCGGCTACAAGCAGGCACTGATCTCGCTGGGCGGCACCATCGGCGCGCACGGCCTGCGCGCCGATATCAACCTGGCCCAGGACAGCGGCTGGCGCGAAGACACCGAGGCCGACAACCAGATGGCCACGCTTGCCTGGAACATCGACAATGGCGGCAAGCTGACTGTGCGCAACACCCTGATCCTGACAAGGGTGAACCAGGATTCGC
>JBKJNE010000260.1:0-8195 GCA_046596015.1 Alphaproteobacteria bacterium | reverse complement strand
GCATCGGGTTGGTCTTGCGCCAGACCACGTCGTTCAGCATCCAGAACCCCAGATCCTGGAGCGCCGCGCCGATGCGGAAGATGTTGTGGTAGGTGCCGATCACCCACAGCGCGCCGTCATCCTTGAGCACGCGCCTGGCCTCGGTCAGCCAGGCGCGGGTGAAGCTGTCGTAGTCGCCGAAGCCGGCGAACTTGTCCCAGTCGTCGTCGACGCCGTCGACCTTGGAGTTGTCCGGCCGGTGCAGATCCTGCTTGAGCTGGAGGAAATAGGGCGGATCGGCGAACACCAGGTTCACCGACTTGTCCGGCAGCGCGCGCATCACCTCGATGCAGTCGCCCTCCATTATGGTGTCGAGCCGCAAGCCCGGATTCGCCATGTTTCCCAACCCTCTTGTCGCGCAGCCTTGTGGCTGATTCGCGTTCATGGTGAGTCAGGCGATTCTTCGCGTCAACTATTAAGTTTTTGGATTCAGGTCGTGGAATCAATCACTTGTCAGTGAATCCTGATTCATGAGTCGATAAACCGGCTCGAAGCTTCTGCGATGATGAGGGGATACTCCTACCAGAGATAGCGCCCGCTGGTGCTCGGGCGTACCATATCCTGCGTTTCGCTCCCAACCGTAGTGCGGATGGGCCAGCGCCAGTTCGGTCATGATCCGGTCGCGGGTGACCTTGGCGATAATCGACGCGGCGGCGATGGACAGGCAGATCGCGTCGCCGCCGATCACCGTCCGGCAGGCGCAGGGCAGGGTCTTCGGCTTCTGGTTGCCGTCGATCAGCAGGTGGTGCGGCGCGACCGGCAATGCTTCCACGGCGCGCACCATGGCGATGAGCGTGGCCTGCAGGATGTTGACCCGGTCGATCTCCTCGACGCTCGCCATGCCGATGCCCACATGGGCCGACGCGACGATCAGGCCGTGCAGGCGCTCGCGGTGCCCGCGCTTCAGCTTCTTGGAATCGTCGATGCCGTCGGGGATGCGCTGGAAATCGAGCACCACGGCGGCCGCGACGACCGGACCGGCCAGCGGCCCGCGCCCCGCCTCGTCCACACCGGCGACCATGCCGCCGATCTCGAGCTCGATGGAATAATCCGGCATGGGGAATTTGTAGCGGTGCAGCCGCCCTTAGAACAGCCTCAACTGGTCGCCTGGCGCGGGCGGCGGCGCGAACTTCGAGAAATCGACCGGATGCGGCGTCCGGTTCATGTCCAGCCGCCGGCACGCCGCGCGGAACCGCTGGCCGACCAGTTCGGCGTAGGGACCCTTGCCCTTGCCGCGGGTGAAGAACTCGCTGTCATAGTCTTTCCCGCCGCGGGTCGAGCGGATCAGGTTGATCACCTTCTTCGCCCGGTCGGGGAAGTTCTCGGCCAGCCAGTCGCGGAACAGGTCCTTGATTTCGAACGGCATGCGCAGCAGCACGTAGCCGGCGCGCCGCGTGCCCACGTCATGGGCCGCCTGCAGTAGCGCGTCGATCTCATGGTCGTTGAGGCCGGGGATCAGCGGCGCGGTCATGACGGTGGTCGGCACGCCGGCCTTGTTGAGCGCCTCCAGCGTCGCCAGCCGCCTTGGCGGCGTCGCCGCGCGCGGCTCCATGCGCCGGGCCAGGTCGCGGTCGAGCGAGGTGATCGACACCGCCGCCGTGACGAGCTGGCGTTGCGCCATGTCGGACAGGATGTCCAGGTCGCGCCGGATGAGCTGCGACTTGGTGATGATGCTCACCGGATGGTTGAAGGCGCTCAGCACCTCGAGGATGCGGCGGGTGATGCGGTGCTCGCGCTCGATGGGCTGGTAGCAGTCGGTGTTGACGCCCAGCGCGATCATGGCCGGCGCGTAGCTCTTCTTGCGCAGCTCATTGGCCAGCAGCTCGGGCGCGTCGAACTTGGCGAACAGCCGGCTCTCGAAGTCGAGGCCGGGCGACAGACCCAGATAGGAATGGGTCGGCCGGGCGAAGCAGTAGACGCAGCCATGCTCGCAGCCCCGGTAGGGATTGATCGAGCGGTCGAAGCTGATGTCCGGCGACTTGTTGTAGCTGATGATGCTGCGCGCCGTGTCCGCCTGCACGGTGGTGCGCAGCGGCGGCAGCTCTTCCTCGACGGCGTCCCAGCCGTCGTCGAATACCTCGGTCTGGAACCGTTCGAACCGCCCGGCGGAACGAGTGGCCGCGCCGCGCCCGCGCCGGGCATCTGCCTGGACGGTGTGGACGGTTTCGGGTGGCTTGTACTCGCGGGGCATCAGGCGAGGATACGACAGCGGAAATGAACAAAACAAGAACATACATTGGTCCGTCATTGCGAGCCGCGTAGCGGCGCGGCAACCCAGGGGCGCGGTGCAGCGGCAACAACGCATGGGTTGCCGCGTCGGCTTCGCCTCCTCACAATGACGTTAATTTGGAAAGGCTTAACCCTTGCCTCGCCCCTTCACGTGCTCCTGCAATCTCGGCATCAGCTCGACGAAGTTGCAGGGCTTGAAGCGGTAGTCGAGCTGGTCCTTCAGGATGCCGTCCCAGCCGTCGCGGCAGGCGCCGGGCGAGCCGGGGAGGGCGAACAGGTAGGTGCCGCCGGCCACGCCGCCGGTGGCGCGCGACTGGATGGTCGAGGTGCCGATCAGCTTGTAGCTGAGCATGCGGAACACCTCGCCGAAGCCCTCGATCTTCTTGTCGTAGACCTGCTCGAACGCCTCGGGCGTCACGTCGCGGCCGGTCACGCCGGTGCCGCCCGTGGAAACAACCACGTCCACGCCGGGATCGGCGATCCAGGCGCGGAGCTGGCCGACGATGGCCTCGACGTCGTCGGTGACGATGGCGCGCGCCGCCAGCGTGTGGCCCGCCGCCGCGATCCGGTCGACCAGCGTCTGGCCGGACTTGTCGTCCTCGAGCGTGCGCGTGTCCGACACGGTCAGCACCGCGATGCTGACAGGGACGAACGGCCTGCTCTCGTCGATGCTCATTGCGCCGCCAGCTCGCGCGCGTCGCTGCGCGAATAGAGCGGCGCCTCGCCGACGACCATGGCGTCGAGCGACGGCGAGGCCTGGTTGAACCGGGCGCGGTAGACCCACAGATTCTCCAGCACGTGCTCGACGTAGCCGCGGGTCTCCATGATCGGGATCGATTCCATGAACAGCAGCCAGTCGCCCAGCGAGTCGTCGCGGTCGAGCCACTTGGTCACGTTGCCGGGGCCGGCATTGTAGGACGCCGCGACCAGGATCAGGTTGCTCTGGGTCACGCCCTTGTCGAACAGGTAGAGCAGATATTTCTGCCCCAGCATCATGTTGAACGACGGATCGAACAGCTTCTCGGCGTTGCGGTCCTTGAGGCTGGGATCCTCGGAGATATAGGCGGCGGTCGCCGGCATCAGCTGCATCAGGCCGCGGGCGCCGGCCGAACTCACCACCCTTGTCATGAAGTTGGATTCCTGCCTGGTGAAGGCGTAGAGCAGCGCCCGGTCCAGCTTGAACCCGTCCTGCGGCCGCCAGTTGGGCAGCGGAAACAGCGCCGCCTCGACGACCGGGCCGCCCTTGCGCTCGGTCTGGCGCGCCAGGGTGACCGCCGAGCCGATGAAGTCGAGCCGGAACGCCGTTCGCAGCAGGCCGGCGCGCGGCGCGTCTGGGGCGAGGCGCCGGATCACCAGCCGCATCTCCTCGTCGGCCTGGGCCTTGTCGCCGACCTGCGACAGCGCCACGGCGCGGCGGACGCCCTGGTTGTTGAGCGCGTCGTTCAGGTCGGCCTGGGTCAGCATCGGCGCCGACCAGTCATAGGGCAGCGGCAGGCCGAGCTGGCGGCCGGCCAGGATGCCGTAGAACGTGCGGCGGTTCTGTACCGCGACGTTCAGCATCTCCATGGCCTTTTCCGGCTCGCGGTCCTTTAGGTGGGCGCGGGCGGCCCAGTAGGCGCCGGCCGAACCCAGGCTGTTGCCGGCGTCGCGGGCGCGGGCGCATTTCTCGAACAGCTTGGCGGCCTTGCCGTATTTCTGCATGCGCCAGGCCGACAGGCCGGCGACCCACGCGGCCTCGGCGATGTCGCCCTGGTTGCTCTCGGCGGCGTCCTCGCCCAGGTCCAGCGCCTTCTTGTACTTCTGGTTGAAGTAGTAGGCCTTGGCGATCAGCGACATTTGGGTGTCGAAGCCGGCCGGCAGGAAGATGTCCTTGCCCTTGGCGGCCATCAGCGCGCGCTCGGCCTTCTCCGGCTCGCGGTCGCCGAGCGCCGAGGCGATCTGCGAACGGATGGCGGATTCCCTGCGGCGGCGCTCCAGTTCCTCCGGCGGCAGCGCCTCGCCCTCGCCGAAGATTTCCGGCGGCACGTATTTCTGCGGCACCGGTGGAACGGGAGCCACGTCTCGCCTGGGCTTGCGCTTCATCGCCAGCGAATAGATCTCGTCGGCCTCGGGATGGTCCGAATAGAGCGTCATCCAGTCGCGCAGCTCGAAATAGGTCGAGCGGTACTTGGTCGGGTGCAGGTAGCGCTGGTAGAGCACGTGGCCCATCAGCGCCGTATCCTTGATCTTCCTGATGTGCTTGTCGGCTTCGGCCCAGCGCCCATCCTTCTGCAGCTCGAAAACCTGGCGGTAGGCCTCGACATCCTCGGGCGACAGCACGCTGGGTTCCATGCCCAAGGGCACGGTGACACCGGCAGGCAAGGACGGAGGAACAGCGGCCTGCGGCGCTGCCGCGACGGTCTGCCGCGCGGGCGCGGCCGTATCCTGGGCGATCGCCGCGCCACCCATCAGCAGGAGCAGGCCGGCCGCCGTCGTGATGCCCTTGAACTGTAATTTCATACGCCCTGTCGACCTGTTGGTTCCGTCACACGCTATTAGTTGATTCTAGACGATTTTTCACCTCGAGAAAATCCCGCCACGCCTCGCGCTTCGCCGGCGCGTTCCGCAGCAGGTAGGCCGGATGGTAGGTGGGCATCACCGGCACGTCGAGGCCGCTCCTGGTGTAGCTCTTCCATTTGCCGCGCAGCCGGGTGATGCCCTCGGCGCTCTCCAGCACCACCGTGGCCGCCTGCTTGCCCAGCAGCACCAGCATCTTCGGCCGCACCAGCTCGATGTGGCGCTCGAGGAACGGCACGCACAGCTCGGATTCCAGCGGCGTCGGCGTGCGATTGCCCGGGGGGCGCCAGAAGATCGTGTTGGTGATATAGGCGGTGGTCCGGTCGCGGCCGATGGCGGCCAGCATCCGGTCGAGCAGCTTGCCGCTGGCGCCGACGAAAGGCAGGCCCTGGCGGTCCTCGTCGGCGCCCGGCGCCTCGCCGATGAACATCAGGCCGCTGTCCGGGTTGCCGTCGGCGAACACCAGGTTGGTGGCCGTCGCCCTCAGCGGGCACAGGTCGAAGCGCGACAGCGCCTCGCGGAGTTCCTCCAGGCTGTCGCAGCCCTGGGCGATCCGGCGCGCGGTCGATACGGATTCCCGAACCGGCTCCAGCGGCAGCGCCTGCGGCGCCCTCGTTGCTTGTTGAGTGGCGGCCGGCGCGGCGGTGGCGCGCGATTCGGCGGCCTTCGGCGGCGGCGGCGGCGGCGCCACGAGGCGGTTTACCGGCGCGTCGCCGATCGCCTCGTCCGCGCCCATCTCCACCTGCCAGCGCAGCAGGGCGACATCGTGGTCGACAGGGATCTCGTTCATTGTCGGGGTTCCGCCTTCTGGCCCGCGGGCACCTGACCAGTATGGCGGATTTCGCCACCAAACTTCAAACCCCGCCGCACGCGCCGTTGAATGCATCCTATTGGGCGGAGGCCGTGACGACCTCGGGCTTCCAGGAGAGCTGGTAGACCACAAGCAGGGCCATATGGTCGGACAGCATGGTCCCGCCGACCTGCTGGTCGAACATCAACATCATCCGCGTGGGCCGTATGCTGACAGCCGCCCCGGAGTCGAAAGCCTGGAGATCCTGGGTGTTGATGCCGGGCGTGTCGCCTTCCAGCTTCATGGCGACCTGGCACCCGCCGCCGGCGCCGCGGCAATAATCGTGAACGAATGGATGCCTGATCCTGGCGGCGGCGTATGTGTACCGCGCCGGCGCATGCCGGGCGTTAAGGTCGCCGCCAAGCACGAAGGGATTGTCCGGATCGCGGTGGTCGGCGACAAAACTCGCGATCTCGTCGAACTGCAGGTGATGGGCGCGCAGCGAGCGGGTGTCCGGCACACCGGACGAGCGCCGCGAATTCACGTGGGTGGTCATGATGTCGACCGGCGCCGGCACGCCCGGGACCTGCACCCGGACAAGCAGTATACCCTTGGCGGCGAGGCAGTCGAACCCGGCGCAGTCATGGCGCCGGAACGGCCGGCGGACGATCTCTGTTATGGGATAGCTGCTCAGCGCCACGAGCCCGCTGCCCACCACCTTGCCCAGCTTCTCGCCCTTCCAGAACTTCCGGCCCGCTCGGAAGTCGTCGGCCTCTCCAGGGTTCCGCGGCGCTTCGCCCCGGGCAGGCCCGCGGGCGGCGAAGACATAGCCCGCCCTGGCGGCGATCTCGTCGCTGCGATCGGTGAACGCTTCCTGGAGCAGCACGATGTCCGGCGCGTTGCCGGCGCGGCGCAACGCGAACAGCTCGTCGCCGATCCGCCTCAGCGCCTCATCGCGGTCACTGGCGAGCGGCCATGGCAGGTCGGCCACGTTGTAAATCAGGACGCTGAGGCTCACGCTGTGTTCGCCCGTCGCCGGATCGACGAGTTCGACGGGCGCGGCGGTGACATAAGCCGCGCGATGGGCAAAAACGTCGGGATCGCATCGGACAGCCGAGACCACGATAATGCAGACCAGGGCCGAAAAATACCGTCTCATCGTCGGGATCGCATCTGGTGGCGAGTGGGCACTCCACTAACGACGCGTGTGCTGACGAGGTTACGGCCGACCTATCGGCTAACCCGGAGATTCACCGCCCTCCACGAACTACCATGGGCGCGAGGTATGGCAAAATTGCAGCGCGCCGCCTGTTTTCCGGGTAGCGGCCAACGCTTGGCATGTCCGGCGAATGGGATAGTTTAAGGTCGCAGGAGACAAGGAGATGGAAATGGACAAGCAGACCCAGACCGAACTCGAGGCTGCCGCGTTTCGCCGGCTGGTCGAGCACCTGCGCGAGCGGACCGACGTACAGAATCTCGACCTGATGACCCTGGCGGGCTTCTGTCGCAACTGCCTGTCGAACTGGTATCAGGAGGCGGCGAAGGAGATGGGCGTCGAGGTCAGCAAGGACGCGGCGCGCGAGCGGGTTTATGGCATGCCCTACGACGAATGGAAGGCCAAGCACCAGACCGAGGCGCCCGCGGAGAAGATGGCCGGTTTCCAGCCCCACAAGCACTGAGCTCCGTTCCGGCTCAGCGGTTGTCCGCCTGTCGGCTTGCGCCAGGTTTCCGGCCGGAAAGCGCGGGCGGCGGCGAAATCGTTGAGGCAGGGCTCCGATTCGACCTATCGTTGACCCTCATGCCCGGCGGCGCATATAAGGCGGGCACCTCAGGAGCGAGAACAAGGGGCGCGCACTATGGAACGTGAATCGATGGAGTTCGACGTCGTCATCGTCGGCGCCGGTCCCGCCGGACTGGCCGCGGCGATCCGGCTGAAGCAGCTCTGCCAGCAGAACGACGTCGAGTTCAGCGTCTGCGTCATCGAGAAGGGCTCGGAAGTGGGCGCCCACATCCTGTCCGGCGCGGTGTTCGAGCCGCGCGCGCTCAATGAGCTGCTCCCTGACTGGAAGGAACGCGGCGCGCCGCTCGACACGCCCTGCGTCGAGGACAAGTTCATGTACCTCACCGAGAAGGGCTCGATCAGCTTCCCGAACTTCATGCTGCCCCCGGTGCTGCACAACAAGGGCAACTACATCGTCAGCCTGGCGAACGTGACCCGCTGGCTGGCGACCCAGGCGGAAGAGGTCGGCGTCGAGATCTATCCTGGTTTCGCCGCCGCCGAGGTGCTCTATCATGACGACGGCAGCGTCAAGGGCGTGGCGACCGGCGACATGGGCGTGCACCGCGACGGCAGCCACGGCCCCAACTACACGCCCGGCATCGAACTGCACGCCAAGTACACCTTCTTCGCCGAGGGCGCGCGCGGCTCGCTGACCCGCCATCTCACCGACAGGTTCGGCCTGCGCGACGACAGCGGCCCGCAGAAGTTCGGCATCGGCATCAAGGAGCTGTGGGAGGTGCAGGCCGCCCGCCACCAGTCGGGGCTGGTGCAGCACACCCTCGGCTGGCCGCTCGATGATCG
>JBKJNE010000233.1:0-14018 GCA_046596015.1 Alphaproteobacteria bacterium | reverse complement strand
CCGACCGGCGCTCGCCCAATATGTCGGCCAGCTTGCGGCCCTCGCCCAGCGCCTTGCCCAGCGACATGTTGCGCGACTGGGTGCTGCCGCAGGTCAGCACCAGGTCGCCCAGGCCGGACAGGCCCATCAGCGTCTCGCGCTGGGCGCCGAGCGCCGCGCCAAGCCGCATGATCTCGGCCAGGCCGCGGGTGATCAGCGCCGCCGCGGCGTTGTCGCCGAGCCGCGCGCCGGCGACGATGCCAGAGGCGATGGCCAGCACGTTCTTGACCGCGCCGCCGATCTGGGCGCCGATGACGTCGCCGGACTGGTATGGCCGGAAGCGGTTGTGGCCCAGCGCGTCGATCAGCGACCTGGCGAGCCCATCGTCCTTCGCCGCCAGCGTCACGGCGGTCGGCAGGTTCCTCGCCAGCTCGGCCGCGAAGGTGGGTCCGGACAGCACGGCCAGGTCCATGCCGGGCGCGGTGTCGGCCAGCACGTCGCTCATCAGTTGCAGGGTCTTCTGCTCGATGCCCTTGGCGCAGATCACCAGCGGCGCGTCGGCGCCCGCGTCGACCACCTGGGCGCTGACCGCGCGCATGTGCTGCGCCGGGCAGACCAGCAGCAGGACGTCGGCCTGTGCCGCTTCGTCCATGTCGCCGGTGGCGCGCAGCGCCGGGTCGAGCGCCACGCCCGGCAGATAGAGCGGATTCTCGTGGGACCCGTTGACCGCCTCGACCACCTCGGGCTCCAGCGCCCAGAGCGTCACGCGCCGGCCGGCGCGCACCGCGCTGGCCGCCAGCGCCGTCCCCCACGCGCCTCCGCCGATGACCCCGACATGGTTCAAATCGCGTCCTCCGATGGCACGTTTATGCCCGCTGCGGCAAGCCGCCGCAAGCCGCGCGCCAACGCATGACCGGCGTTCCAAATCCCCGATTGCACGCCACAACAAGCCTCCGTAATGTCGGCCCATGGCAAGCACACTGAAATCCGTCGACGACGTTCGCCGCCGCATCCTCGATGCCGCCGGCGGCCGGTTCAGCCAGTATGGCTACGGCAAGACCAACGTGGCGGAGATCGCCGCGGACTGCCGCATGTCGCCCGGCAACCTCTACCGCTACTTCAAGAACAAGGCCGACATCGCCGAAGTGATCATGCGCGAGGCCATGGACCAGGTTCTGGACGAGCTGCGCTCGGTGTTCGCGCTGCCGCACCTGACCATCGCCGGCCAGTTCCGCGAGTTCGTGCTGCGCGAGCTGCACTTCACCTTCGAGCAGCTCGAGACCTACCCGACGCTGCAGGAGCAGGTGCGCGACCCGCAGGGCAAGGGCCCCATGCTGGCGCAGGAATATCTGTCGCACGCCCGCGGCCTGCTGGCCGACATCCTGAAGGCGGGCGTCGCCGCCGGCGAGTTCACCGTCGAGGATCCGGATGCAGCGGCCTCCTATATCCAGGACGCCACCTTCCGCTTCCGCTACCCGCAGCTCCACAACCCCTGCGACGTGCGCGAACTGGAGCCCCACCTGGAAGGCGTCATCCAGTTGCTGCTGACGGGTTTGCAGAAGCGGTAGCTACGCCTTCACGCCGGCGCCCATGGCCGCCGGCGCGTCCGGGTCGAGCGGCCAGCGCGCCCTGGCCGGCGCTTCCAGCATATCCACAAGACCCAATGAAAGCCGTTCGACGCCCGCCCAGGCGATCATGGCGCCGTTGTCGGTGCAGAGCGACGGCGGCGGGCAGATCATCGGGAAACCTTCCCGTTCGCACAGCACCGATAGCCGCTCGCGCAGGTACCTGTTGGCGGCAACGCCGCCCGAGATGACGAACGCGCCCTTGCCGCCGGTGCGGCGGACGAAGATGTCCATGGCGCGGCGCGACCGGTCGATCAGCACGTCGGCGGCTGCGGCCTGGAAGCCGGCGCACAGGTCGGCCTTGTCCTGGTCGGTCGGGCCGGCCAGCTTCTCCACCTCGCGGCGGATGGCGGTCTTCAGGCCCGAGAACGAGAAATGGCAGTCGTCGCGGCCGATCAGCGGGCGCGGCAGGTCGAAGCGCTTCGGGTCGCCGGATTTCGCCGCGGCCTCCACCGCCGGGCCGCCGGGATAGCCCAGGCCTAGCAGCTTGGCGGTCTTGTCGAACGCCTCGCCGACGGCGTCGTCGATGGTGGTGCCAAGTCTGTGATACCGGCCGACGCCCTCGACGATCAGCAACTGGCAGTGGCCGCCGGACACCAGCAACAGCAGGTAGGGGAAGTCGACCTTGTCGGTCATGCGCACCGCGAGCGCGTGGGCTTCCAAATGGTTGACCGCGACGAACGGCAGGTTGTGGGCGCTGGCCACGGCCTTGGCCGTCATCAGCCCGACCATGACGCCGCCGATCAGGCCGGGGCCGGACGTGACCGCGACACCGTCGAGTTCGCCATAGGACACGCCCGCTTCCGCCATGGCCTGCGCGATCAGCCCGTCGAGGTGGTCGATATGGGCGCGGGCGGCGATCTCCGGCACCACGCCGCCATAGGGCCGGTGCTCGTCGAGCTGGCTGAGCACCACGTTCGACAGGATGCCCCGCGCGCTGTCGACGACGGCGGCGGCGGTCTCGTCGCAACTGGTTTCGATGCCGAGGACGCGCAAGCCGTTTCCTGACGCTTCAAGTTCCGTTCGCCGCCTGTTATAGCCTCAAACATGACCGAGACAACCCGCACCATCCGCATCGGCACGCGCGGCAGCCCGCTGGCGCTGGCGCAGGCGCACGAGACGAAGAACCGCCTGCTGGCCGCGCACCCGCATCTGCGCCCGGAACAGCTCCAGATCGTCGTCGTATCGACGAAAGGCGACCGGGTGCAGGACCGGCCGCTGTCCGAGCTGGGCGGCAAGGGCCTGTTTACCGAGGAGATCGAGAACGGCCTCAAGGACGGCTCGCTCGACATCGCCGTGCATTCGATGAAGGACATGCCGACGGTGATCTGCGACGGCCTGGGCATTGCATGCCTGCTGCCGCGCGAGGACGTGCGCGACGCCTTCATCAGCCACAAGGCATCCAGCATCGAGACGCTGGCGCCGGGAAGTCTGGTCGGCACAGCATCGCTGCGCCGCCAGGCCCAGATATTGCGGCTGCGCCCCGACCTACGCGTCGCGACGTTCCGCGGCAACGTGCAGACCAGGCTGCGCAAGCTGGAGGAAGGCCAGGCCGACGCGACCCTGCTCGCCATGGCCGGGCTGAAGCGGCTGGGGCTGGAGCATGTCGTCACGTCGCCCATCGATAATCTGCTGCCCGCCATCGCCCAGGGCGCCATCGGCGTCGAGGCACGCCTTGACGACGACCGGATGGCCGAGTTGCTCGCCGCCATCAACGACGCGGCGACCCGGCACTGCGTCAACGCCGAGCGTGCCATGCTCGCGGCGCTGGACGGCTCGTGCCGGACGCCGATCGCCGGGCTGGCCACGCTGGACAACGGCCGCATCAGGCTGCGCGGCGAGATCCTGACACCAGACGGACGCGAGCATCACCTGGTCGAGCGCGAAGGCCCCGTCAGCGATGCGGTCGCGCTTGGCCATGACGCCGGCGCCGAGCTGAAGCGGCGCGGCGGCCCCACCTTCTTCACGTCCTGAGCCGTGGCCCGCATCCTCATCACCCGGCCGGAAGAGGATGCGGCTTCCTTCGCCGAAATCCTCGCCGGGCTGGGCCATAAGGTACAGATCGAGCCGCTGCTGAGCGTGCGGCTGCGCCAGGATGCGGCGCTCGACACGGCGGGCGCGCAGGCGCTGCTGTTCACCAGCGCCAACGGCGTGCGCGCCGCCGCGCTGCTGACCGGCGAGCGCGGCCTGCCGGCCCTGTGCGTGGGCGACGCGACGGCGCGGGCGGCGCGTGACGCGGGATTCGCCAAAGTCGAGAGCGCCTCTGGCGACGTCCACGGCCTTGCCGCGCTGGTCCGCGGCGCATGCCGCCCCGACGCGGGACCGCTGCTGCATGTGGCGGGCACCGTCGCGGGGGGCGACCTGGCCGGCGACCTGACGGCGTCGGGGTTCGAGGTGAGGCGCTCCGTCGTCTACGAAGCCGTTGCCGCCGAACGCTTTTCCGACGAGACGCAGGCGGCGATCAGCGACCGACGGATCGACGCCGTGACGCTGTTTTCGCCGCGCACCGCCCGAACCTTTGCTAGGATCGTGCAGGAGGCAGGGCTTGCGAGCATGCTCGACACGGTCGACCTGCTGTGCCTGAGCGCCGCCGTGGCGGAGGCGCTGGACGCCCTGCCGAGAAGGAGATTGCTGGTGGCCACCGAACCGACCCAGACCGCACTGATCGACCTGATCCGATGACCGACGCGCCCCTCAGCGGCCAGCGCCCGCCCGTGCGCAAGCAGCGCCGGATGCTGCCCTGGCTGATCCTGATCCTGCTGGCCGGCGTGTTCGTTGCCGGCGTGGTGCTGGCGCCGCGAATCATGGCGGCGCTGCCGGCATGGATCACCGGCGATACGGCGCCACGGCCGCTCGCCGCCCTGCCTGCCGCGGCGATGGTCGAGCCCGAGCCCGAGCCCGCGCCATCCGCTGCCGAGACTCCCGCCGCCATGGCGCCGGTCCCCGACGTGACCGAACTGGCGCGGCAACTGGCGGCGCTGGAAACCGAGGTCTCCCGCCTGCAGGGCGAGGAAGCGGCGGACGCCTCGACCTCCGAGGCGGTGACCTCCATGGGCGCGCAGATCGCCCACATGCTCAACCAGCTCACCGAGCAGCAGCAGCGGCTGGCCACGCTGGAGCAGGCCTCGCCCCAGGCGCTGGTCAAGCCCATGGCGATCCTGGGCGTGGCGCGGCTGCGCCAGGCAGTCGAGCAGGGATCGTCCTATGTGGGCGCGCTGGACGGCGTGCACCGGCTGGTGGACAAGGCCGCCCTGCCCGAGCCGGCGAACACGGCGCTGCTGACGCTCGATGCACACAAGAACGAGGGCGTGGTCTCGGCGCTCGCCCTGCGCGACGGGTTCGCCGAAAAGATCGACGACATCATCAACGCCGAGGCCGCGCCCGCCGATGCGTCATGGTGGGACCGGACGCTGGCGCGGCTGGAGAACATGGTGACGGTGCGCCCCACCGGCGACGCCAAGGGACAGGACGCGCCCGCCATCGTCGCCCGCGCCGAGGCGGCGCTGAACCGCGGCGATGTGGGCAAGGCCGTCGCCGAACTGCAGGGCCTGTCGCCGGGCGCCGCGGTCGCCGCCGCCGACTGGCTGCAACAGGCCCAGACCCGGCAGTCCGTGCTGGCCGCGGTCGATACGCTGGAAACCACGCTGCTCGACGAGGCGGCGCCGAAAGACGGGGAACCGACACCGTGAGCCTGTACGACCAGACCTATGCGCACGCGATGTCCGACCCCGAAGGTTTCTGGGGCGAGGCGGCGTCGCATATCGACTGGGTCAAGCCCTGGGACAAGGTGCTCGACGGCACCAACCCGCCGTTCTACCGCTGGTTCGCGGGCGGCGAGGTCAACACCTGCTACAACTGCCTGGACCGGCACGTGGCGGCGGGGCGCGGCGACCAGAAAGCGCTGATCCACGACAGCCCGGTCACCGGCAGTGTCAGCAGCTTCACCTACAGCGAGCTGCTGGAGCGCGTGTCGAAAGCCGCCGGCGGCCTCCAGGCACTGGGCGTGGTCAAGCGCGACCGGGTGATCATCTACATGCCGATGATCCCCGAGGCGATCATCGCCATGCTGGCCTGCGCGCGCATCGGCGCGGTGCATTCGGTGGTGTTCGGCGGCTTCGCCGCGCACGAGCTGGCGAGCCGCATCGACGACGCCCAGCCGAAAGTGGTCCTGTCCGCATCCTGCGGCATCGAGCCGGGCCGCGTGGTGCCCTACAAGCCGCTGCTCGACGCGGCCATCGACCTGAGCGCGAACAAGCCCACTGCCTGCGTCATCCTGCAGCGGCCGCAGTCGCCGGCCACCATGGTCGAGGGCCGCGACCATGACTGGATCGACTGGGAGCGCGCCGCGCAGCCCGCCGCTTGCGTGACCGTCGCGGCGACCGACCCGCTCTATGTGCTCTACACGTCGGGCACCACCGGCACGCCCAAGGGCATCGTGCGCGACAATGGCGGCCACATGGTCGCGCTCGCCTGGTCCATGCGGAACATCTACGGCATGAAGCCGGGCGAGGTGTTCTGGGCAGCGAGCGACGTGGGCTGGGTGGTCGGCCACTCCTACATCTGCTACGGGCCGCTGCTGAACGGCAATACGAGCGTCCTGTTCGAAGGCAAGCCCGTCGGCACGCCGGACGCGGCCACCTACTGGCGGATCATCGAACGCCACGGCGTGCGGGCCATGTTCACGGCGCCGACCGCGATCCGCGCCATCAAGCAGCAGGACCCGCAAGGCAAGCTGGCGAAGAACTTCGACCTCAGCGGCTTCGCCGCCCTGTTCGTCGCCGGCGAGCGCGGCGACCCGGACACCATCCACTGGGCCGAGCGGACCCTGAACGTGCCGGTAATCGACCACTGGTGGCAGACCGAGACCGGCTGGTCGATCAACGCCAACTACCGCGGCCTGGGCTTCCTGCCGGTCAAGCATGGCTCGCCCACCAAGCCGGCGCCCGGCTATGACGTGCAGGTGGTGGACGAGGCGGCGAAGCCGGTTTCCGCCGGACAGACCGGCGCCATCGTCATCCGGCTGCCGCTGCCGCCAGGCTGCTTCCCGACGCTGTGGGGGAACGACGACGCCTATGTGGAAAAGTACCTGACCGACTATCCGGGCTACTACAAGACCGGCGACGCGGGCTATATCGACGAGGACGGCTACCTGTACGTCATGAGCCGGACCGACGACGTCATCAACGTCGCCGGACACCGGCTGTCGACCGGCGCCATCGAGGAAGTCCTGGGCGGCCACGCCGACGTGGCCGAGTGCGCGTGCTTCGGCGTCGCCGACGCGCTGAAGGGCCAAGCGCCGCTCGGCCTCGTCGTGCTCAAGGCCGGCGTCAACCGGCCCCATCCGGAGATCATCGGCGAGCTGGTCGAGCGGGTGCGCGAGCGCATCGGCCCGGTCGCCGCGTTCAAGACCGCCGCCGTGGTGCAGCGGTTGCCGAAGACCCGTTCCGGCAAAATCCTGCGCGGCACCATGCAGAAGATCGCCGATAGCGAGGCCTGGAAGATGCCCGCCACCATCGATGATCCATCGACACTGGACGACGTGACCCGCGCGCTGCGCTCGGTGGGCTATGCGAGGGAGTCCGAATCCGCATGATCCGGCTGCTGTTCGCCCTTGCCGTCGCGGCCGCCCTGGCGGCGGCGGGCGCGTGGGTGGTGGACCATCCGGGCCGCGTCGCCATCGAGTTCGAGAGCCACCGCCTCGACACGTCTGTCGCCATGCTGGCCGTCGCCGTCGCGGGGCTGATGCTGCTGTCGGCGCTGCTGATGCTGCTGTGGCGCTGGATCACCACCGGCCTGTGGGAGCGCCAGAAGCTGGCACGCCACCGGCGCGGTTACAACGAGCTGGCCTGGGGCCTGTCGTCGCTGATGGAAGGCGACGGCAAGCGCGCGGCCCGCCACGCGACGAAGTTCGAGGAGCTGGTCGGCCAGACCGCGCTGTCCGACGTGCTCGCGGGACAGGCGGCGCTGGCGGAGGGTGACATGGCGACGGCCCGCAAGCGCTTTCGGGCGCTGGAAGGCGACCGACACACCAAGGCGCTGGCGCTGCACGGGCTGTTCGCGGTCGATACCGCCCGGGGCGACCAGCCGGCCATGCTGGCGACGGCGCGACGGGCAATCGAGCAGCTTCCCCGCGCCGGCTGGGCTCAGACCAGCCTGTTCGAGAGCGCCGTGGCGCTGGCCGACTGGCCGGCGGCCGACAAGGCGCTGCTCGCCGCCTACCGGTCGACGCGCGTGTCGGACGCCGAATTCCGCCACCGCCGCGCCGTCATCAGGCTGGCCGAGGCCCGCAAGGCCGAGATGGAAGGCCGTGAGGACGACACCCTAAAACTGGCGCGCGAG
This sequence comes from Alphaproteobacteria bacterium, assembly GCA_046596015.1. Lineage (GTDB taxonomy): Bacteria > Pseudomonadota > Alphaproteobacteria > SMXS01 > SMXS01 > RI-34. Next base: position 6,075 of record JBKJNE010000233.1, on the reverse strand, counting down.
GCCATCAAGCTGGAGCCGGATCTGGTTCCCGCGCGGCTGCTGGCCGCCGCCCGGTACCGCAGGAAGGGCGCCCTGCGCCGCGCCCGCGCCATGGTGCGCGAAGGCTGGCGGCACGCGCCCCATCCTGACCTGTCGGCCGCCTGGCTCGACCTCGCCGACGACACCTCGCCCGCCCGCCAGTACCAACAGCTGGAGGCGCTTGTGGGCAACCGGGAAACCCTCGAGAGCCATCTGGCGCTGGCCAGGCAGGCCATCGCCGCCGACCTGCCCGGCCCGGCCCGCAGCCATCTGACCGCGGCGCTGGAGCTGGGGTCGCAGCGGCGGGTCTACCAGGCGCTGGAGGTGCTGGAGCAGAAGCTGGGCAACGACACCGCCGCCCGTTTCGCCGCGACGAAAGCCGCGTCGGCGCCGCGCGACCCAGCCTGGCAATGCACCAATTGCGGCTACCGCCAGAGCATCTGGTCCGAGCTGTGCGGCAGCTGCGGCAGCTTCGCCACACTGGAATGGACTGCGGTGCGGAAGGAAGAGACGGCGCTGTAGGCGACGGATCCAGCGGTTGAAACCGGCTAGAGATCGGCGTATGTATATCCCTAAGGGATATACTGGAATCTCGATGACTAAATCTACCGTGTTCACGACCAACAAGAGCCAAGCCGTGCGGCTGCCGAAGGCAGTCGCGTTTCCCGATGACGTGCACCAAGTGGAAATCGTCAAGGTCGGAAACAGCCGTATCATCACCCCTGTCGGCCAGCGGTGGACCGACTTTTTCCGAAATGGACCGGCGGTCAGTGACGACTTCATGACCGAGCGGACCGATCCGCCTGCCGAGGACCGTGAGCCTCTCTGATGCTCCAGTTCATGCTGGACACCAATATCTGCATCTACGTGATTAAGCTTGTACCGGCCGGCCTTGAACAACGCTTCAACGAGACCGCCGAGCAACTGTGCGTGTCCAGCATCACCCTCGCCGAATTGTATTTCGGCGTCGAGAGGTCGGCGCGGCGCGAGGAGAATCTGCGCGGGCTTGAACAATTCCTGGCAAGGCTCGAAGTCCTGCCGTTCTCGGCGAAGGCGGCCATGCACTACGGACAGATCCGCGCCGAACTGGCCCGGGCAGGCACGCCGTGCGGCCCGAACGACATGCTGATCGGCGCCCACGCGCGCAGCGAGGGGCTGATCGTGGTCACCAACAACGCCCGTGAATTCGCGCGGATGCCCGGCCTCCGCTCGGAGAACTGGGTGTGACATCCGGCTAGGGCGTTGAGACCGCGCTGTCACTCTTCCTAAGTTCCGCCACCGCGTCGATCACCAGCGCCGTCAAGCCCTCGCCGCCCTTGTCCGCGTGGATGTAAAGCGCCTTGCGCATGCGCGGGTCCCAGAAATTCCGGATGTGGCCGGCGATGCCCTTCACCGCTTCGTCGTGGCCGGAGGAAGCGAAGAAGTCGGCGATCTGGTTGGCCATACGGATGATGCCGGAGACGTCCATCAGCCGTCCCCGAATACGACGACGCCGTCAGGCGACAGGCAGGCCAGGCCCATGCCCGCGTCCCGCGCCATGGACAGCGCGAGCGTGGTCGGCGCGGAAATGCTCGCCAGGTACGGGACGCCAACGGCGGCCGCTTTCTGCACCAGCTCGAAGCTGCAGCGGCTCGACAGCGCCACGAAGCCGTCGGCCGGGTCGAGGCCGTCGCGCAGCAGCGACCCCAGCAGCTTGTCGAGCGCGTTGTGGCGCCCCACGTCCTCGCGGGCGCGGCGGACATCCCCTTCCGGCGAACACCACGCCGCCGCATGGACCGAATGGTTCAGGCGGTTGAGCGGCTGGTGATCCGGCAGCGCGGCGAGCGCGCGGGCGGCGGCGTCCGGGTCGAGGCGGAAGCGCCGGGTTACCGGATTGGCCGGACGGACGGCGTCCTCCAGCGAGTCCACGCCGCACAGGCCGCAGCCGGTGCGGCCGGCGATGGCGCGTTCGCGGCCGGTGCGCTCGGTCAGGCGGTTCGCCCTGATGTCGATGACGTAGCCGTTGGCGCTGGCCAGCACGTCGATTTTCGTGATGTCGGCCGCGGACGGCACCATGCCCTCGCTGACCGCGAAGCCGACGGCGAAATCCTCCAGGTCGGCGGGCGTGACCATCATCACCACGCTCGTTTCCTGGTTGAAGGTCAGCGCGGCGGGAACCTCCTCGGCCAGGTGCCAACGCACGCCGCCCTCCGCGCCGAGGCGGCCGTCCGCCACGGCGTCGCCGCCGCGGAAGCGGGGCGGACGCGGCGCCGGCGAGCTCATTCCGCCGCCTCGGCGTCCACCTGCAGGTTGGTCCGCGTGACCTGCACGGCGGTCACCTTGTATTCGGGGCAGTTGGTGGCCCAGTCCGACAGCTCGGTGGTGAGGGAATTGATCTCGGTGATCGGGTGGTGGAACGTGGTGTAGACTACGCCCTGCGGCATGCGGTCGGTGATCAGGGCGCGCAACGTCGTCGAGCCCATGCGGCTGGCCACCATCACCCGGTCGCTGCTGCTGACGCCGCGCTCCTCCGCGTCGTGGGGATGGATCTCCAGCAGATCTTCCGGATGCCAGACCGCGTTCTCGGTGCGCCGCGTCTGGGTTCCCACATTGTACTGGGTAAGGATGCGGCCCGTGGTCAGGATCAGCGGGAACATGCGGGTGGCGCGTTCGGGCGTGGGCACGAACTCGGTCAACACGAAGCGCCCCTTGCCGCGCACGAAGCCGTCGAGATGCATGATCGGCGTGCCTTCGGGCGCCGCGTCATTGCAGGGCCACTGCACGCTGCCCAGCCGGTCCAGCGTCTCGAAGCTGACGCCGGAGAAAGTCGGCGTCAGGCTGGCGATCTCGTCCATGATGGCGGAGGCGTCGGGATAGCTCATCGGATAGCCGAGCGCGGTCGCCAGCCGGCAGGCGACCTCCCATTCGTCGAGGCCGGTCTTCGACGGCATCACCGGACGCACCCGGTTGATGCGCCGTTCGGCGTTGGTGAAGGTCCCGTCCTTCTCGAGGAACGACGTGCCCGGCAGGAACACGTGGGCGAGGCCCGAGGTCTCGTTGAGGAACAGGTCCTGCACCACGACGCAGTCCATGGCCTGCAGCGCGTCGTAGACGTTCTTGGTGTTGGGCTCCGACTGGGCCAGGTCCTCGCCCTGGATGAAGATGGCGCGGAAGCTGCCGTCGAGCGCCGCGGCCATCATGTTGGGGATGCGCAGGCCCGGCTCCGGCTCGATGGTCACGCCCCAGGCCCTCTCGAACAGGCCGCGGGTCGCGTCGTCGCTGATGTGACGGTAGCCGGGAAGCTCGTGAGGGAACGAGCCCATGTCGCACGAGCCCTGGACGTTGTTCTGGCCGCGCAGCGGGTTCACGCCGACGCCGTCGCGGCCGATATTGCCGGTCGCCATGGCCAGGTTGGCGAGGCCCATCACCATGGTCGAGCCCTGCGAATGTTCGGTGACTCCCAGGCCGTAATAGATCGCCGCATCGCCGCCGGTGGCATAGACGCGCGCCGCCTCGCGCACCAGCGCGGCGGGCACGCCGGTCGCCTCCTCGAGCGCTTCCGGGGCGTTGCGCGGCTCGGCGATGAACGCGGCCCAGCGGGCGAAGCTGTCATCCTCGCAGCGCTCCCGGACGAACGCCTCGTTCACCAGCCCCTCGGTCACCACCACATGGGCGATGGCGTTGATCAGCGCCACGTTGCCGCCCGGGCGCACCGGCAGGTGCAGGGCGGGCGGCAGGTGCGGCGCGTCGACCAGGTCGATGCGCCGCGGATCGACGACGATCAGCTTGGCGCCCTGGCGCAGCCGCCGCTTCATGCGCGAGGCGAACACCGGATGGCCATCGGTGAGATTGGCGCCGATCACCATGATCACCTCGGCGCCGTCGACGCTGCGGAAATCCTGGGTGCCGGCCGACGTGCCGAAGGTCTGCTTCAGGCCGTAGCCGGTGGGCGAATGGCAGACGCGGGCGCAGGTGTCGACGTTGTTGTTGCCGAACGCGGCGCGGATCATCTTCTGCACGACGTAGACTTCCTCGTTGGTGCAGCGCGACGAGGTGATGCCGCCGATGGCGCCGCGCCCGTACTTCTCCTGAATACTGCGGAAGCGGCCGGCGGTGTAGGCGATGGCCTCGTCCCAGCTCACCTCACGCCACGGATCCGTGATGCGCTCGCGGATCATGGGACCAAGCACCCGGTCCTGATGCGCCGCATAACCCCAGGCGAAGCGGCCCTTGACGCAGGAATGGCCCTCGTTGGCGCCGCCGTCCTTGTAGGGGACCATGCGGACCACCTCGTTTCCCTGCATCTCGGCCTTGAACGAGCAACCGACGCCGCAATAGGCGCAGGTCGTCAGCACGCTGCGCTCGGGCTGGCCCATCTCGATCACCGATTTCTCGGTGAGCGTCGCGGTCGGGCAGGCCTGCACGCAGGCGCCGCAGGAAACGCACTCGGACTCGAGGAAGCCGTCGAAGCCGCCCGGCGACACAGCCGAGGCGAAGCCGCGCCCGTCGATGGTCAGCGCGAACGTCCCCTGCACCTCGTCGCACGCCCGCACGCAGCGCGAGCAGAGGATGCACTTGGCCGGGTCGAAGGTGAAATAAGGGTTGCTCTCGTCCTTGGGCGCATCGAAATGGTTGGCGCCGTCATAGCCGTAGCGCACCTCGCGCAGGCCGACCGCGCCCGCCATGTCCTGCAGCTCGCAGTCGCCGTTGGCGGCGCAGGTCAGGCAATCGAGCGGATGATCGGAGATGTAGAGCTCCATCACGCCGCGCCGCAGGTCGGCGAGCCGTTTCGTGTGGGTGCTGACCTTCATGCCTGGCGCGACGGGCGTGGTGCACGACGCGGGCGTGCCCTTGCGGCCTTCGATCTCGACCAGGCACAGCCGGCATGAGCCGAACGCCTCCAGCGTGTCGGTGGCGCACAGGCTGGGCACCTTGACGCCCGCCACCATGGCGGCGCGCATCACCGAAGTTCCCTCGGATACGGTGACGGCGACGCCGTCGATCTGCAGGGTGACCGCCTCGCCCTTGCGCGCCGGCGTGCCGAAATCGGTTTCGCGGATCAGGCCCATGGCGTCACTCCGCGGCGGCGGCAGGCCGCCGGAAATCGTCGGGAAAATAGCGCAGCGCCGAGAGCACCGGCATGGGCGTCAGCCCGCCCATGGCGCACAGCGAACCGTCGGTCATCAGGGTGCAGAGGTCTTCCAGCAGAGCCACGTTCTTGTGCGGCTCCACGCCGTCCGCGATCCGGTCGAGCACCTCGACGCCGCGCACCGCGCCGATCCGGCAGGGCGTGCACTTGCCGCAGGACTCGTGGGCGCAGAATTCCATGGCGAAGCGGGCCTGCGCCAGCATGTCCGCCCGGTCGTCGAACACCACCAGCCCGCCATGGCCCAGCATGAACCCGGCCTCGGCCAGCGCCTCGTAGTCGGCCGGCAGGTCGAGCAGGTGCTCGGGGATGTAGCCGCCCAGCGGCCCGCCCACCTGCAACGCCTTGAACGGCCGGCCGGTCGCCGTGCCGCCGCCGAAATCCTCGATCAGCGTCCGCAGGGTGATGCCGAACGCCTTCTCGACCAGGCCGCCATTGCGGACACAGCCGGCGAGCTGGAACGGCTGGGTGCCGCGCGACCGGCCCATGCCGAAATCCCGGTAATAGGCCGAGCCGCGCGCGATGATCGATGGCACGGCGGCGAGCGTCAGCACGTTGTTGACCACGGTGGGCTTGCCGAACAGGCCTTCGAGCGCCGGCAGCGGCGGCTTGGCGCGAACCATGCCGCGCTTGCCCTCCAGGCTCTCCAGCATGGCGGTTTCCTCGCCGCAGATATACGCGCCCGCACCCTCGCGCACCTCGATGTCGAACGCCTTGCCCGAGCCCCTGATGTCGCCGCCGAGCCAGCCGCTCGCGCGTGCCGTGTCGATCGCCCGGCGCATCACGGCGACGGCCGCCGGATATTCGGATCGGATGTAGAGGAAGCCCTTCGCGGCGCCCACCGCCAGCGCCGCGATGGTCATGCCCTCGATCAGCAGGAACGGGTCGCCTTCCATCAGCATGCGGTCGGCGAAGGTGCCGCTGTCGCCCTC
>JBKJNE010000106.1:0-12887 GCA_046596015.1 Alphaproteobacteria bacterium | reverse complement strand
CAATAGCCTTGTCCTTCATCTTCACCATGTGGTCGGCCGTGATGATGTTCAGGTTGCCGGTCGTTGTAATGAAGATGTCGGTGTATGGCAGCGCATCCTCCAGCGTCAGCACCTGATACCCCTCCATCGCGGCTTGCAGGGCGCAGATGGGGTCGATCTCGGTGACGATCACCCGTGCGCCCTGGCCGCGCAGGCTGGCGGCGCAGCCCTTGCCCACGTCGCCATAGCCGGCGACCACGGCGACCTTGCCGGCCAGCATCACGTCGGTGGCGCGCTTGATGCCGTCGATCAGGCTCTCGCGGCAGCCATAGAGGTTGTCGAACTTGGACTTGGTGACGGAGTCGTTGACGTTGATGCAGGGAACGGGAAGGCCGCCCTGCTTCTCGATCTGGTAGAGGCGCAGCACGCCCGTGGTGGTCTCCTCCGAGATGCCGCGGACTTCGAGCATCAGCTCGGGGAACCTGTTCATCATCATGGCGGTCAGGTCGCCGCCGTCATCGAGGATCATGTTGGGGCGCCAGCCGTCCGGGCCCAGGATGGTCTGCTCGATGCACCAGTCGAATTCGGGCTCGGTCAGGCCCTTCCACGCGAACACCGGCACGCCCGCGGCGGCGATGGCGGCGGCGGCCTGATCCTGGGTCGAGAAGATGTTGCACGAGCTCCAGCGGATCTCGGCGCCCAGCGCCGTCAGCGTCTCGATCAGCACGGCGGTCTGGATGGTCATGTGCAGGCAGCCGGCGATCCGCGCGCCCGCCAGCGGCTGGCTGGCGCCGTATTCCTTGCGCAGCGCCATCAGGCCCGGCATCTCGGTCTCGGCGATGGTGATTTCCCGGCGGCCCCAGGGCGCCAGCGACATATCGGCTACTTTGAAATCGGTAAACGCGTTCATCGGTGTCCTGCCATCATAACACGGGGAGCGGACCGGGCGGGCCCAGTTCGGAGGCAAGTATAAAGATATCTTTATATATTTCTATCTTAATTTCGACGCGGCGCTCAGTCCTCGTCGAACTTGGCTTCCACCAATGATGCCAAGGCGTTGACCGCGTCGCGCGCCTGCGGGCCGCTCGCCTCGATGCAGATGCTGGAGCCCGGGCCCGCCGCCAGCATCATCAACCCCATGATCGAGGTGCCGACGACCTTCTCGCCGTCATTGGGGCCGGTGACGTGGACGGTGGCCTCGAACTGGGCGGCAAGATTGACAAACTTTGCCGACGCGCGGGCGTGCAGCCCGCGGCGGTTGGTGATCGTCACTGTCTTGTGAGGAGATTCTCCCGGCACTCAGTCTTTACCCGTCAGCAGCTTGGACGCCACGTTGATGTATTTTCGCCCGGATTCCTGGGCGGAAGCAACAGCGTCTTCCAGCGAACTGGCAACGCGGACGCTGGCGAGCTTGATCAGCATGGGAAGGTTGATGCCGGCGATGACCTCGACCTTGGCCTTGTCCATGATCGAGATGGCCAGATTGGACGGCGTGCCGCCGAACATGTCGGTGAGCAGGACGACGCCCTTGCCCGAATCCACCGATGCGACGGCGTCCAGGATATCCTTGCGGCGGCGCTCCATGTCGTCCTCGGGACCGATGGAGATCGCCTGGACCTGTCGCTGCGGCCCCACCACGTGCTCCATGGCGGCGACGAATTCCTCGGCCAGACGGCCATGGGTAACCAGAACCAACCCGATCATTTAATCGCTATCCTGACGACTAGCCGGCGACGACGCCGAGAACTCCACGTCGGCATCGCGGTGCACGGTGGTAACGCCGAAGCCTTGGTCGCGCAATAGGCTGCTGAGGCATTCGGCGAGGAAGACGGATCTATGTCGTCCACCAGTGCAGCCAAACGCAATGGTCAGGTAGGCTTTTCCCTCGCTGCCGTAGCCCGGCAGCAGGCTGAGGATCAGCTCGCTCATCCGCTGGAAGAACCCTTCGAACTCGGGGTCCTGGCGAATATAGTCCGCGACTCCGGCGTCGCGGCCGGTCAGCGGCTTCAGCTCGGGCACGTAATGCGGGTTGCGCAGGAAGCGCACGTCGAACACCGTGTCGGCGTCGCGGGGCAGGCCGCGCGGGAACGAGAACGACGTCACGGTGATGGCGATGCCGTCGGGCGCGTCGAGGTGGAACTGCTTGCGGATCAGCCGGCGCAGGTCGTGGCCGGTGAGGTCCGAGGTATCGACCAGCACGTCGGCGAACTGGCGGACGGGCGCGAGCAATTCGCGCTCCTGGTCGATGCCGTCCTGCACCGGCCGGTCCATGGCCATGGGATGGCGCCGGCGGGTCTCGGTGAAGCGTCGGTTCAGCACCTGGTCGCCGGCGTCGAGGAAGATCAGCGTGGCGTCGAGGTCGTCGCGGGCGCGCAGCGTCGCCATCAGGCGCTCGAACCGCTCGGCGCTGAACGCGCGGGTCCGGCAGTCGATGCCGACGGCCACCGCGCCCATGGCCTCGTCGGCCGGATCGTCGCCCGCGGGCTGGACCAGATTGGGCACCAGCGAGAACGGCACGTTGTCGACCGCCTCGTAGCCCAGGTCCTCCAGCGCCTTGAGCGCCGAGCTACGGCCCGCGCCCGACAGCCCGGTGACCAGGACGATCCGGGTCCGGGCGGGCGCCATGTTCATATGCCGTCATCCTGCGGCGCGTGCGCCTTCGCGGCGAGCCGGACTTTGGCCGCCGCCGAGACCTCGAACGGCGCCACCTGGATTCGCGGAATCACGATGCCGTCGATGACGGCGGCATCCGGGTCGGGCAGGCGCTCGATCTCGGCGTCGGGCGCCAGGTCGACCACCAGGCCGATGACGGTCCTGGGCTTCACGGGCATGGGCAGGATGCCGATGCCGCGGACCTCCAGCATGCCCTTGATGCTCTGGGGCGCGGTGGCGATCAGCCGGTCGCTGCGGACTTGGACCACGGTGTAGTCGTCGGCCACCAGCTGTGCGCCGCCATCGATCAGCCGCAGCGCCAGGTCCGACTTGCCCGAGCCCGACGGGCCGCGCAATAGCACGCCCAGTCCGTCGATGTCGACGCAGGTGGCGTGGAGGGTGCTCATGCGATTTCTGTCGAGGTCCGGTCCGCCGGCCTGGGCGATTTCTGCTGCACCCCGACAGCCGGCAAGGTGATGGTGAACCGGGCGCCCATGGGCGGACCGACAGGGCCTTCCGGGCCGTAGCGGTTCTCGGCCCGGATCGAGCCGTCGTGCACGGCGACGATCTGGCGCGAGATGTTCAGGCCCAGGCCCGAATGGCTGCCGAAGCCTTCTTCCTCGGGCCGCTCGGAATAGAAGCGCTCGAAGATTTCGTCGAGCCTTTCGTCGGGAATGCCCGGACCTTCGTCGTCGACGCTGATGAACAGCGTGTCGCGGTTGCGGCGGACACTGATGGTGATCACGCCGCCGGGCGGGCTGAACGAGATGGCGTTATCGATGAGGTTGCGCATTACCTGTCCGAGGTGGCTCTCGATTCCATACACCACCAGGTTATAGCCTTCCACATCCAACACGATGCGCGGCCGCCGGCCGCCCTTGCCGGTCAGGGATTTCTCGTCGTGGTTGGCATAGATGCCGATGATCTCGCGCATCATCGACGGCACGTCGATTTCCTGCATGTCGGCGCGCAGCAGCTCGGCGTCGAGGCGCGAGGCGTTGGAGATGTCGCTGATCAGCCGGGTCAGCCTGTCGATGTCATGCTTGATGATGTGCATCAGCTTTATCTTGTGGTCGGGATTCTGCGTCCGTTCCATAGTCTCGACGGCGCTGCGCAGCGAGGTCAGCGGGTTTTTGACCTCATGGGCCACGTCGGCGGCGAAGCCCTCGATCGTGTCGATGCGGCGGTAGAGCGCCTGGGTCATGTCGCGCAGCGCCCGCGACAGGTCGCCCACCTCGTCGCGGCGCCTGGAGAAGTCGGGGACGATGGCCTGCCGGCCGCGGCCCTGCCGAACCGTATGCGCGAACGCGGCCAGCCGCTGAACCGGGCGGGCGATGGTGCCCGCCAGCAGGAACGACAGCAGCATGGTGACCGACAGCGCGACCAGGAATATCTCCAGGATCGCCAGCCGCTCCTGGCGCACCACTTCCTCGATCTCGGTGGTTTCCACCGAGACCAGCAGAGCGCCCAGCACATGGCGGAAATGCTCGACCGGGACCGCCACGGTCAGTACCAGCGAGCGATCCGGCCTGATACGCACACTCTCGTCCGGCTGGCCGGTCAGCGCCTTCAGCACCTCGGGATAGTCGGCGGCGGTCTGGTCGTAGCGCTCCTCGTAGAGTGGGTAGTTCGGGTCCGACGACATGGCGCGGATGGAGAAGGCGCGAAACTTCTCCCACAGCGCCTGCACCATGCTGACCTGCTCGCGCTGGCCGGGCGGCGGCAGCGGAATGGTGACCACCTGGGTCGACGGGTTGAGCTTGCGGGTGTCGAGGGCGAGGGTGCCGTCGGTCTCGAACAGCCGCACCCGGTCCGCCCGGTCGGCGGACAGGCGCCGCAGCAGCGACGCGGCCCGCTCGCGCTCGAGCGCGCCGGTCTCCGTCTCGTTGTGGACGGTCTCCGCCAGGGCGCCTGCCAGCATCTCGGCCTGGCTTCGCAACGCCGTCAGCCGGGTCTCGATCAGGCCGGTGCGGTACTGGTTGACATAGAGGATCCCGCCGACCAGGACGGCGAGGCCGATGACGTTGAGGATCAGGATGCGGCCGGTGAGGCCGGAAAAGGGAAGCCGGTAATAGGTCGACGCGGGAGCCGCGGGCCGGCTCCCGCTTCGCCTGAAGAGTTTGCGGAGGTTCACCGCGCGGCTCCGCGGCCGCTATGCTCAGGTCTTCTCCTCGGCGTAGCGGTAGCCGATGCCGTACAGCGTCTCGATGCCCGAGAAGTTGTCGTCGATCTCGCGGAACTTCTTGCGCAGCCGCTTGATGTGACTGTCGATGGTGCGGTCGTCCACATAGACCTGATCGTCATAGGCGGCGTCCATCAGCTGGTCCCGCGTCTTGACGTGGCCCGGACGGGTCGCCAGGGCCTGCAGGATGAGGAACTCCGTGACGGTGAGCGTGACCGGTTGGTCGTCCCAGGTGCAGCTATGGCGGCCCGGGTCCATCACCAGCTTGCCGCGCACCATGACCTTGTCGCTGCTCGGGGCGGCGGCGCGGCCCTCGGCGCGGCGCAGGATGGCGCGGATGCGCTCGATCAGCAGCCGCTGCGAGAACGGTTTGCGGATGTAGTCGTCGGCGCCCAGCTTCAGGCCCAGCACCTCGTCGATCTCCTCGTCCTTGGAGGTGAGGAAGATCACCGGCATGTCGGTGACGCGGCGCAGCTTCTGCAGCAGCTCCATGCCGTCCATCCGCGGCATCTTGACATCCAGCACGGCCAGGTCGGCGGGCTGGGCGGTCAGCGCCGCCAGCGCCGACATGCCGTCCGAATAGGTGCGCACCGCCAGCCCCTCGGCCTCCAGCGCCATGCCGACGGAGGTCAGGATATTGCGGTCGTCATCTACCAGTGCGATGGTCGCCATTGCTATTCCCCAATCCGAACCGTGGCTCGGACAGCCCAGTTTCCGAGTGACTTGTATATTGACGTTATGCGCGTTCTTGCCACCTTGGCAATCAATCGTGACCACATCAGGGCGGGACTCACTCATGCAGACGGAACCAGATACCTCCAACGCCGGAAAAGCGGCAAGTTTCCTGATACGTCAGGCGCATCGCGGTGCCTTGGGCACTGTACTGGAAAACGGCGCTCCCTATGTGTCGCTGGTGGACCTCGCGACCGATGGCGGCGGCGCGCCGACCATGCTCATCTCGAACCTCGCGCAGCATACCATGAATCTGCGAAAGACGCCTTCGTCCAGTCTGCTGATCGATGGTACGAGCGATACGCTCGACGGTCCTCGTGTGACGCTGCTGGGCGTGCTGCGGCCGATCGAAGATCCCGGCCTTCTGGCGCGTTATGTCGCGCGGCACGAGGATGCGCAACGCTACGCCGGATTCTCCGATTTCAGGCTCTGGCGCTTCGAGGTGGAGCGGGCGCATCTGGTCGCCGGGTTTGGCCGAATCGCCTGGATCGACGCGGCGGAGTTGCTGCTGCCGGACGCCGCGTGGAGGCCGCTGGCGGAGGCCGAAAACGGCGTCGTTTCGCACATGAACGAGGACCACGCCGATGCCATCGCGCTCTATGCGACGGTGCTGAAAGGCGCGGCGCCCGGCGACTGGCGGATGACCGGAATCGATCCCGAAGGCTTTGATATCGCCGATGGAACGCGACGCCTGCGTCTCACTTTCGACACGTTCGTCGGCTCCTCTCAGGAGGCGCGTGTGGCGCTGGTCGATCTGGTCAAGCGAGCGCGTGCCGCGTCCACGTCATAAGGGCTTTGAGCGGTAGTGTCACAAACCGGTAAATTCTGTCGTTGCCAGCCAAAGCCGTCTATGCCTATACCCAAGCGCGAATTGGGGCGGACCTTTGAAAACGGCGTTCGACGCATCCACCACTCGTCATGACAGTTCTGGGAGATAGGCCCGTGGGCACCACGAACCCCCGTGTCGGCAATTTCGGTTTGGAGAAACACGGCATCAGGCCCCGGCGCCCGGTGCACTGGAATCTGGACTCCGCGATCCTGTTCGAGGAAGCGGTCCGGCGGGGCGAGGGCAAGGTTTCCGCGGGCGGCGCGCTCGTCGTCGAGACCGGCCAGCACACCGGCCGTTCCGCCAAGGACAAGTACATCGTCCGCGAGCCCGGCTCGGAAGCCAATATCTGGTGGGCCAACAACGCCGAAATGTCGCCGGCCGCCTTCGCCCTGCTCGAAAAGGACATCACCGAATACATGGGCAGCCAGGAGTTGTTCGTGGCCGACCTGTATGCGGGCGCCGATCCAGAGTACCGGCTGAACGTGCGCGTGGTGAACCAGTACGCCTGGCACAATTTGTTCCTGCGCCATCTGCTGATCGAGCCCCTGGCCGGCGACCTTCAGGACTTCGCGCCGCAGTTCACCATCCTGCATGCCCCTGACTTCAAGGCCGATCCGGCCCGTCACGGCACCCGCAGCGAGACGGTCATCGCCCTGGACTTCACTCGCGGCCTGGTGCTGATCTGCGGCACCTCCTATGCCGGCGAGATGAAGAAGTCGGTGTTCTCGATCCTCAATTACATCCTCCCGGGCAAGGACGTCATGTCCATGCACTGCTCGGCCAATGTGGGCCATTCGGGCGACGCGGCGATCTTCTTCGGCCTGTCGGGCACCGGCAAGACGACCCTGTCGGCCGACCCGCACCGAACCCTGATCGGCGACGACGAGCATGGCTGGAGCAACACCTCGCTGTTCAACATCGAGGGCGGCTGCTACGCCAAGATGATCCGCCTGTCGGCCGAGGCCGAGCCCGAGATCTACGCCACCACCCGCCGCTTCGGCACGGTGCTCGAGAACGTGGTGATGGACCCGGCGACCCGCGAGCTGGACCTGGACGACGACACGCTGGCCGAGAACAGCCGCGCCGCCTATCCGCTGTCCTACATCCCGAACGCCTCGGAGACCGGCGTCGCCGGCCACCCCAAGAACATCATCATGCTGACCTGCGATGCCTTCGGCGTCATGCCGCCGATCGCCAAGCTGTCGCCCGAGCAGGCCATGTACCACTTCCTGTCCGGCTACACCGCCAAGGTCGCCGGCACCGAGAAGGGCCTGGGCAACGAGCCGCAGGCCACGTTCTCGACCTGCTTCGGCGCGCCGTTCATGCCGCGCCACCCGTCGGTCTACGGCAACCTGCTGAAGGAAAAGATCGCGAGCCACAACGTGGACTGCTGGCTGGTCAACACCGGCTGGACCGGCGGCGAGTTCGGCACCGGCAAGCGCATGCCGATCAAGGTGACCCGCGCGCTGCTGAACGCGGCGCTGGACGGGTCGCTGAAGCATGCGCCCATGGTCGCCGATCCGAATTTCGGCTTCGAGGTTCCGACTGCCTGCGCCGGCGTGCCGACCGAGATCCTGAACCCGCGCGAGACCTGGGCGGACAAGGCGGCCTACGACGCCAAGGCACGTCACCTGGTCGATCTGTTCATCGCCAACTTCGCCAAGTTCGAGGATTACGTGGACGAGAAGATCCGCGCGGCGGCTCCCACGGCGGCCTGATCCTCCGGGCATATCCGGTTGATGGAACGGCGGGCTTTGGCCCGCCGTTTCTTTTGGCAACGCCGGCACTCAATCCCTATAAGAATGGCCATGAGGTCAGAACTGAAACGCAGGACATTGCTGAAGGCGGCCGCCGTCTCCCCGGTGCTGGGAATGCTGCCGCGTTGGGCGCGCGGCGAGGATTTCGAGCCGCCGATGACGTTCCCGCCCGCCCAGCTCCTGCCGCCCGAGCTGCGGAAAGGCGAGGCGTTCGAGGTGATCGGCGAAGTCACTGCGCAGGGCTTCTCGAACCGCTACATGCTGTCGACCATCTATGGCGGCTACGACGTGGTGACCCAGGACCTGCTGGAGAAGTACATCGCCGAGACCCGCGCCATCGCCCAGCTGCGCGAGATCAAGAGCACCAAGGCCTTTGCCTCGGGTTTCGCGTCGGCCGCCAAGAGCCCCTACAAGGGCGTCAAGGCGCTGGTCGAGGCGCCGGTCGAGACGGTCAAGGGCGTGCCCGTGGCGCTGTGGAAGTTCGGCAAGCGGGTCGGCGAGATGGTCTCGGGCAGCCGGGGCGAGAAGGAGGACAGCTATCCGGCCGAGCTGCTCGGCTATTCCGCGCTGAAGCGCAAGGTGGCGTTCAAGCTGGGCGTCGACGTCTATTCCGCCAACGTCACCCTGCAGAAGGAGATCAATGACGTCTCCTATGCCAGCTTTGCCGGCGGCCTGGCGTTCAAGGGCGCGATGATCCCGGTCTCGCTGCCGGCCATCGCCGGCAAGGCGCTGAGCGCCGTCCAGTACACCCGGCAGGCGAACCAGATCCTGCGCGACATGACGCCCGAGGATCTGCGCATGCGCAACCGCAAGGCGCTCAAGGCCATGTGGACGGACGGCAAGGAAATCGACGCCTTCATGGACAACAACTACTTTACCCCGCGCCACGAGACGATCATCACCATGGCGCTCGAGAGCATGCCCGGGGTGATGAACCGCCAGGCGGTGATCCGCCGCGCCAGCCTGGTCGATTCCGACCTGGCGGCGCTGCTGATGCAGCGGTCGGTGGAGATGATGCGGACCTATCATGCGACGGTGCACCCGATCGTCCGGTTCGAGGAGATGGACGCCAACCTCGCCATGGTCACCGACGACGGCGGCCTCGCCATGGCCATGCCGGCGGACCGTATTCATTGGACCGAATGGTTCGCCAGCACCACGGCCGCGCTCGCCGCCTACCGCACGCCGCGGATCAAGTGGCGCGGCATCGTCGTCGCCGGCCAGCTTTCCGACCGCGCCAGGGCCGGCGCCGAGGCGCAGGGCCTGATCGTCGAATCGAACGCGCGCGATACCCTGCTGCCCAGGGAGGAATGGGACGCGCCCGAGCCGCTGGAAGCCGACGACGATACGCCGAACGCGCCGTCCGAAAGTTCGCCGCCGCCTTCGGAACCATCACCTTCCGAACAGCCACCGGCGGAACCGGCGCCGGGCACCGGTCCGGAATGGCATGACGTGCCGTCGAACGACGGGGTCATCTGATCTTGCGGCGCTGCGCGGGCGTCACGACTTCATGGTAAGACTGAGGGCTTCTGAGTCGGACGGATATGGCACGGACTAAAAGCTGGGGTTTTCCGCGTTGGGGCGGATATGGCAACACACGGCAGGAAGCCGTGTCCGTCCGCATGTGCGACTGGGACGGCTGCAACGAGGCCGGCGACTGCCCCGCGCCCAAGTTCCGCGATTCCGAGGACAAGTTCTGGTTCTGCCAGGAGCACGCCGGCGCCTACAACCGCAACTGGAACTACTTCAAGGGCCTGACCCAGGAAGACGCCGAGCGGATGGCGCGCGAGGAGATGAAGCGCGCCCGCGGCTTCCGTGACGCGGGCACCTGGCGCGACACCTCCAGCGGCGTGACCAAGGAGGAGCGCGAGCGCGATGCCGCGCTCGACGTGCTCGGCCTGGACGGCGCGGCCGATCCGTCCGAGATCAAGGCCGCTTTCCGCGACCTGGCCAAGAAGCACCATCCCGACGCCAATCCCGGCGACGAGGAAGCCGCGGAGCGCTTCAAGAGCGTGATCGCGGCCTATGAGCTGCTCAAGGCTTGAGGGTCATTCCGACGCCGGCGCGGCGGCCCGCAGCAGCGCGGCGCCGACGGCAAGGGGGGCGACCTCGACGGCAGCGACGCTGGCAAGGCGTTCGGCCAGTACATGGGCCACGCGGCGACCGATCATCCTTGCATTTACGGAATTGAGTTCCCGATGTGCGAGGATAATGTCTGCCCGCTTGCAGTGTGGCGCCGGTGAGGCCGTCCGCTCGGCTCGTCGCCGACCTTGGCGATGAGCCTGCCGAAGTTACCGCCGCGGCTTCAAGGCTTGACGAGCATTTTCCCCATGTGTCCGCCGGTGAACAGCTTCTGAAGCGCGCTGGGGAAACTCTCGATCCCCGGCTCGATGTGCTCGTTCATTTTCAATTGCCCCGATGCGAGCCAACCGGCGAGATCGGCGCCCGCCTGGGCGAAGTGTTCGGTGAAATGCAGCACGGTGAAGCCCTCCATGCGGGCGTAGTTTTCCGCGAGCTTCAGATAGGTGCTGGGTCCTTTGACATGCTGCTGGTCGTTGTACTGGGAAATCGCGCCGCAGATCGCGACGCGACCGCGGGTGCGGATATTGGCGATCGCGGCCTCCAGGATCTCGCCGCCGACGTTGTCGAAGAATACGTCCAGTCCCTCGGGCGCGAGCTCCTTGATCCGGGCGCCCACGTCCTCGTTCCGGTAGTCGATCGCCGCGTCGAAGCCCAGGGTCTCGGTCAGAAATCTGGCCTTCTCCGGACCGCCGGCGATGCCGATGACCCTGGCGCCCTTGATCTTGGCGATCTGGCCCGCGATGGAGCCTACGGCGCCGGCCGCGCCGGAGATGAGGACGGTCTCGCCGGCCTTGACCTGCCCGACATCGAGGATGCCGAAATAGGCGGTCAGGCCGGTGGTGAGGCCCAGCGCGCCGAGATAGGTGGAGATGGGCAGGCGGTCATCGACCTTCTGCAGCATCGCGGCCGGGAAGGTGCCGTAGGTCTGCGCGCCGAGCGGACCCGAAACGGCGTCTCCCGCGGTCAGCCCCGGCGCGCTGCTCTCGATCACGCGCCCCACGGCGAGCGCAGTGACTAGGCCGCCCAGCGGCACGGCCATGTGGAAGCCCTCCTGCTTGTTCAGCGAGGTGCGAATGAAGGCGTCGATCGAGATGTATTCGGTCCTGACGAGCACCTCGCCATTTCCCGGTATCCGCGCCGGTTCTTCGACGAGCTCGAAGTCCTCCGGTTTCACCAGCCCGTCGGGATGACGTTTCAGCAGCCACTTCTGATTGATGGGCAGGTTGTTTGCCGTGGACATGTCGTTCTCCCGTGCGGATTGATTCTGTGTTTCGTATGAGTGGCCGCTTCGCCTGCGAGGTGGGCGGGTGTCAGTTCGGCTCGTGGCCGACCTTGGCGATCAGCTTGCCGAAGTTCTCGCCGCGGAACAGGCCGACCAGCGCCTTGGGCATGTTCTCGATGCCCTCGACCACCGTCTCCCGGTACTTGATCTTGCCGCCCTTCAGCCAGTCGGCCATGTCGGCGGCAAAGGCGGGCATCATGTCGAAATGGTCGGAGACGATGAAGCCCTGCATCCGCACCTTGTGGCTGACGATGCGGAAGATGTGCTTCAGGCCGGGGCCGGGCTCGTTGTATTCGGAAATGGCGCCGCACATGATGATGCGGCCGTGCGGCCGGATGTGATCGAGCACCCCCTGCAGCGTCGCGCCGCCGACATTCTCGAAATCGATGTCGATGCCTTCCGGGCAATGCTTGCTGAAGGCCGCGTCCATGCTTTGGGCCGTGCGGTAGTTGAACGCGGCGTCCAGGCACAGCTCGTCCTTCAGCCAGGCCACCTTGTCGTCGGTGCCGGCGGACCCGACCACGCGGCAGCCCATGATCTTGCCCATCTGGGCGGCGATCGAGCCGACGGCGCCCGAGGCGGCGGAAACGTAGAGCGTCTCGCCCGGCTTGGGTTCGCCGATCAGCTTCATGCCCACATAAGCGGTCAGCGAGGCGCCGCCGAGAACGCCGAGATAGTCCTTCCAGGGCGCGACGCCCGGTTCGATCTTGCGCATGAAGCCGCCGGTGTCGGCGGCTTGGTATTCCGCCCATTGCAGCATGCCCATGACCACGTCGCCGGGCTTGTAGGCCGGGTTGCGCGAGTCGACGACGACGCCCATGCCGCCGCCGTCCATGATCTGGCCGACCTCGAAGGGCGGGGTGTAGCTGTCCATCTCGGTCATGCGCGGACGCATATACGGGTCGAGCGAGTGGTAGAAGTTGCGCAGCAGGATCTGGCCGTCGGCCGGCTTCGGCATGGGCGCGGATTCGACGGCGAAGCTGGACTCGTCGACAAAGCCCATGGGCCGCTTCACGAAACGCACGACGGTGTTTTCTGGCATGGGGGGTTCCGTTCTGAATGAATGCTCGCTGCGTTGTTTACCGCATGGAAACATAACTCCGCAACCATCCGTGATTTCGCGAGCGAAGCGACGCGATCCAGCCGGGCCGCCGTACAGCCGTCACCGGCGCGGCTGGACTGCTTCACTCCGCTCTCGGAATCAGAGCGGTTCAGGCCAAAAGGAAATTGGCGTTGGCCGCCGCGATGGGCTTCGACGGGTCGTCCTGCCAGGCTTCGGCGCGGACGTTGGCGACGCGGCGGCCGATGCGGGTGGCCCAGGCGCGGGCATGGGTGTCGCGGGCGGCGCCCGAGCGCATGTAGTCGATGGTGATGGTGATCGTCTTGGGCATG
>JBKJNE010000510.1:0-2565 GCA_046596015.1 Alphaproteobacteria bacterium | reverse complement strand
GCTCGCCCGCTTCGGCACCAATACCACCGCCGTCGCCTGCGAGCTGTCCGAGCCCGCCTCGGTGCGGCAGGCGGCGCGCGACGTGGCCGCCCTGGGCCGGCCGCTCGACGCGGTGATCTTCAACGCGGGCATCATGGCGCTGCCGAAGCTGCAGCAGAAACACGGCTACGAGCTGCAGTTCTTCACCAACCACATCGGCCACTTCATCCTGATGCAGGGCCTGACCGAAACGCTCGCGCCCGACGCGCGCGTGGTCGTCGTATCGAGCACCGCGCATGCCGGCGCGCCCAAGGGCGGCATTCAGTTCGACAACCTGTCCGGCGAGCGCGGCTACGGCGCCTGGAGCGCCTATGGCCAGGCCAAGATCGCCAACCTGCTGTTCGCCAGTGAACTCGCACGCCGCTTCGAGGGAACGGGGCGCACCGCCAACTCGCTGCATCCGGGCGTGATCATCACCAATCTGGGGCGGCATCTGAATCCGGTGATGAGATTCGGCTTCGGCGTCGCCAGCGTCGTCATGTGCAAGACCGTGGAACAGGGCGCGGCGACCGAATGCTACCTGGCGGTCCATCCGGGCGCGGCCCCGATTAGCGGTCATTATTTCGACGACTGCAACATATCGCGCCCGCGCGCCGACGGTACCGACGCCGACACCGCCCGCCGGCTGTGGGAGGTGAGCGAGGACATCGCCGCCCGGTTCCCGTGAAAGCCGCGGCCTCCGTCCGGCGCCTGGCCTGCGCCGCCACGTCCGCCGTGCTCGCGCTTTTCGCCCAGCCCGGCCTGGCACTGGAGTGCCGCGACAGGCCGGTGCCCGACAACATCCAGTCGTCGCTGTTCAGCTACGTGGCCAAGAACGGCACCAGCGAGGACACCTACACGGTGGCCGCCATGGGCAACGAGCTCACCCTGCTGGGAACCGACCTGAAGCCCATGACCGCCGAGGCGCTGGCCACGGTGATCAAGGGCGACCCGAAATTCGCCACCGTCGACCGCGTCATGCTGGAATGGCCCTATTCGGCAAGGGGCGACGCGCCTTACGCCCGCGAGATCCGGGCGCTGCTGGGCAAGCCGGTCGAGGGCTATCCCGGGCCGGTGTGGTGGTATGCCGACGGCACGCTGATCGCCGCCCGCGGCGACAACGGCAAGGAGGCCGGTCCGGACGGAGCCGACGTCGTCGCCTGCGCCACCAGCGACGGCGAACTGCTGCAGGACGCGGCCTGCCAGACCGTGTTCGCCACCCACAAGACCCAGAGCAAATATTTCGGCAACGCGCCCTACGACCTGTCCTGCGACCAGATCAACCGGTTCGAGATTCTGTCCGACGAGGGAGATCCGAAGGCAACGCTGCGGCTTCTGTTGTATCATCGCTTCGTCAACAGGGACGACGACGCCGAGAAGAAATATTCTTCCCGGCCCCATTAGGTCCGGAATCATGCCGACCGCCGGTTCATATCTCTCCCGCGACGAGTTGCGCCTCCTGCGCAAGCGGTCGGACTGGCGCGGCGCATGGATGGTGGTCCATGCCTGGGGACTGATCTTCGGCGCCATGGCGCTGTTCGCCTGGTGGCCCCATCCCTTCACCTTCCTGCTCGCGGTGACGGTCGTCGGCGCCCGACAGCTCGGCCTCGGCATCCTGATGCATGACGCGGCGCATGGCCTGCTGTTCCACGACCGGAAGCTGAACGACCGGGTCGGCAACTGGCTGTGCGCCTATCCGCAGATCCTCGACCTCGACATCTACCGGCCCTACCATTTCGAGCACCACCGCAAGACCCAGCAGCCGGACGACCCGGACCTGCCGCTGTCGGCCAAGTTCCCGGTGAGCCGTGCCAGCTTCCTGCGCAAGAGCCTGCGCGACCTGACCGGCGTCACCTTCTTCAAGCAGTACCGCGCCGCCATGGACAGCCCCACGCGGCCCGCCGACGGCGGCGTGAAGCGGAACCTGCGCGGGCCGCTGATCGCCAACCTGGTCCTGCTGGCGGCGCTGAGCGCCGGGGGCAAGCCGCACTACTATCTGATGTTCTGGGTGCTGCCGCTGGTGACCTGGCGCATGATGGTGACGCGCCTGCGCAACATCGCCGAGCATGCCGTGGTGCGCGACAACAACGATCCGCTGCTGCACGCCCGCACCACCATCGCCAACCCGCTGGAGCGGCTGTTCATCGCGCCCTACTACGTGAACTACCACCTGGAGCATCACCTCTACATGTGGATCCCCTGCTACAACCTGCCCAGGGCGCACAAGCTGTTCCGCGACAAGGGGCTGGAGCCGCGGATGGAAGTGCGGCGCGGTTACGGCGACGTGCTGCGGCTGGCGGTAAAAACAGCCTAGCGTTTCAGCCAGATGTCGGTGAACGCCTTGACCTTGCGGTTGAAGGGCCGGCGCTTGATACGCCTGCCCGCCGCCGCGCTTTCGCGCCTTCTTGCTGTCAAGGCGATTATCACGATTTTGCGATCATGATCCGCTTGACCTGAATCCGTCACAGGCACAAGATATTGCGTCTGAGGTGCCCCCGGCGTTCATATCTGGGGTCAATCTGGTCACCGGAAGCGCGAAAAATCCGC
>JBKJNE010000309.1:0-15407 GCA_046596015.1 Alphaproteobacteria bacterium | reverse complement strand
TCAGAATGGCGGCGCGCACCCGCCATGCCAGCAGCGCGGCCGTGGCGCTGGGCGATCTGGCGACTCCATCGGCAGGGCTGACCGTATTCGGCCTCGCGCTCACGGCCGCGCTGCTGGCATGGCGGGTGCGCGCCGCCATTCTGATCGGCATCCTGGCAACAACCTCGCTGGCCTGGGCGCTGGGCCAGGTGGCGATCAAGCCGGTCGACTACAGCGTCGCCGCCCTGACCTCGACCGCCTTCCGCCTCGACATTCCCGCGGCGCTGGGGCTGGGCGGGCAGGGGGCCGGCATCGCGCTCATCGAGATCGTCTTCATCTTCCTGTTCGTCGATCTGTTCGACAATCTGGGCACCCTGGTCGCAGTCACCCAGCGCGCCGGGCTGATGACGCCGGAGGGCCGAATCCCGCGGCTCAAGCGCATGCTGTTCGCCGACTCGGCCGCCAGCATGGCGGGCGCGGTCGCCGGCACCAGTCCGGTGGTGAACTATATCGAGAGCGCGTCGGGCGTGTCGGCGGGCGGACGGACCGGCCTGACGGCGGTGGTCGTCGGCCTGCTGTTCCTCGCTGCGCTGTTCGCCGCGCCCTATGCCCAGGCGATTCCGGCCGCGGCGACCGCGCCGGCGCTGATCCTGGTCGGCGCGATGATGATGGCGCCGCTCGCCAAGGTGGACTGGCACGAGCCAACAACGGCGATCCCAGCGTTCCTGACGCTGGTGGGCATTCCGCTGACCTTCTCGATCGCCAACGGCATCGCCTTCGGAGTCATCGCCTATGCGGCGCTGAAGCTGGCGACGGGGCAGGCGGGACGCGGCGACTGGCTGATGATCCTGCTCGCCGTCCTGTTCGCGGCGCGCTTCGCCTGGCTGGCGGCGGGCTGACCGGATGGCGGATACGGCGCGCGGCGCGAAACCGTTCCTGAAGCAGTATTTCGGCGCCAGCAGGCGGCATCCGGACGCTTGCATAGAGCTGTCGTTTCCGCTGCCCGACAGGCGCTTTTCTCTTCAGCATCTGGCCAGTGCCCTGGAGCAGGCGGGGTATGCCCTGGGCATGAAGGCGCCTCGCGGCGAGCTTGCCCTGCCGGACGCGATCGGCGCCCTGGCATCCGCCCTGCTCGGGCATCCCGCGCCGCCGCGATGGAGCGCGGGCGCATCGGGGGCCACCGGCTGGATCTGCATGTCCCACTTCCCGCCGAGCATCGCCGCGACCGCATTGCTCCACTGCCACGGCGCGATCGTCAGCGAAGATGTGCCGGAAGCGGCCCGCATGCTGGGGCGCCACGCCCGGACATGGCAGCCTGCAGGCGAGATCGGCGGCCTGCTAATGCAGGCGGCCGGGGAACTTGGACTGGGCGTGGTATCCGCAAGCCCGGGTGGATCGGTGTTCCAGATCGGGAGCGGGGCGCGAGGCCGGCACTTCTTCGAACTGGCCAACAGCGAAGACAGCCTCACCGGCCAGATCCTTTCCCGGGACAAGCTGTCGACGGTGGAGTTTCTCCAGCGCGCCGGGCTGCCGACGACCAGGGCGGTTTCGCTGTGGCGGGCGCATGATGCCCACGACGCTGCCAGGCGTATCGGCTTTCCCTGCGTGGTGAAGCCGAGGAATCGCGGCAAGGGTCTCGGCGTCACCGCGCGCATCCTATCCGAACGGCACCTGGCCGAAGCCGTGGAACACGCCGCCGGTGCCAGCGAATACCCGCTCGTCCTCGAGAACCACGTCGCCGGCCTGGACCACCGGATGATGGTCGTCGATGGCAAGCTGCTGTGGGCCTACCGGCGCACGCCGCCCGTCGTGGTCGGCGACGGACGAGCGACGATCCGCGAGCTGATCGCCAGCGAGAACCAGCGGCGCGCCGATGCGCGCAAGGCCCAGTCGCGTGACGCCTACCTGAAGGAAATCGTGGTCGATCCCTCGCTGCGGCGGTTCATCGACGAGAACCATGGCCTGACGCTGGAGTCGGTTCCCGGCGAGGCCCGGCAAGTCGACCTCGCCGGCGAGGCCAATCTGGCGCGCGGCGGCGTGCTCGAGGACGTGACGGAGCAACTCCATCCCGACAACCGCGACATGGCGGTC
The DNA here is from genome assembly GCA_046596015.1 of Alphaproteobacteria bacterium. Lineage (GTDB taxonomy): Bacteria > Pseudomonadota > Alphaproteobacteria > SMXS01 > SMXS01 > RI-34. Next base: position 13,337 of record JBKJNE010000309.1, on the reverse strand, counting down.
CGCGTCGCGCGCCTGTTCCGCATGAGCGCGCTCGGCATCGACTTCGTGACCCCGGACATTTCCAGGTCGTGGAAGGAGGTTCCATCGGCGATCATCGAGGTGAATTCGAACCCGGGCCTATCCGGCCCGGGCGATGCCAGCCTGGCGCTGAGGACGATGCTGCCTTTGCGCCTGTCGGGGATAGTCCCCAGCTTTGTCGTGATCGGCGAAGAGGGCTACCAGCGGTCAGTCCGGCGGTCGCTGGTCGAGGCGCTATCGCGCGCGAAACTGACCGTTGGACAATGCACCTACCTGCGGGGCAACCCACGGGCGCCCGCGGGCGAAACATCGCACTCGATCCGCTCGCCGGAGATCGAGGCGCTGCTGCTGGACCCCAGGATCGAGGCCGTGGTGGTGTCATCGCCGGCGAACGCCATCGAAGCGCGCGGCTTTCCGCTGGGCTGGTGCGACGTGACATTCGCCGCGGGCACCGGATTGTCCGACTTCATGGCGCGGTGCTCGAAGCAGGTGGTCACCGACGTCCTCGACGACGATGCGATCGACCGGCTGGTCGACGAGATCGTCGCGCCCTACCGGGATGACCTCGGCGGGATCAGGCCGATCGTCGAGATGACCCGCGTCACCGATGCACCCGGCATCGTCGCCATGCTCCGGTGCTGGCGGCCACGCGCGCTGCCCCGGGCGCGATTCCTCGAGGAGCTGGCGGCCATGGGCGCGCATGGCGATGGCGGTGCGGCCGAAGGCATGCTCGCGTCCCGAGACATTGTCGGCGCCGTCGCGCGATTGGCCCGCATGCGTATGCAGGATGCCGGGCACGAAAGTCGTGCAATAGAGTTCGGCGCGGCCGCCCCGGCGTGCCCGTGGGACACGCCCTGCATGGATATTCCCGTATCCGCCCGCGACGGTCGGGAGATCGCCTTGAAATCGCTTGCCTCGGCCACGGACACCGTCAACACGCTGCTCGAACGGTTGGGCTAGCGCCGCATGTGGACTCCCAGGACCCTGCTGATCACCGACACCAACCTTGGCGACGCCGCCCACGCCAGGGTGTCCGCCATCTGCGCCGACCTGACCTGGATATCGTGGAGCGTGAACGAGCCGGAGGCGCGGGCCGGGGTTCTGGATCGCATCGCCACGGGGTCATGGGACCTCGCCATATCGTGCTACAGCGACCTGGTCCTGACCCAGCAGGCGCTGGACGCCGTCGAGTTCCCCCTGAACATCCATCCCGCGCTGCCCCGGCTCAGAGGCATGGGATATGACCTCATCCCGCTGATCGAGAATCACCCGACGGTCGGCGCGACGCTGCACCGGATGGTGCGACAGGTGGATTCGGGCGAGATTTTCCTCGTCCATGAGGAAGCTGTGCCGGCGGAGCGCACCTATGCGGGCCTGCGCAAGTTCAACCAGGAGCTGACCCTGCGAATGCTCGACACGCTGTGCGGCTTGATGGAAGAAACCGGGAGCCTGGCAGAGCTGAGCGCCGGTCTGCGCGAACGCGGCGCGCGGCAGCCGCAGCGCTGGAGCCCGGTCTACCACTCCAGGCAGAGCATCGCCGCACTGCGGGAGTTGTATGGCGAGGCCGGCGTAGAGGTTGGCTGGGGGACTAGGATTCGAACCTAGACTGGCGGAGTCAGAGTCCGCTGTCCTACCGTTAGACGATCCCCCAACGAAGGCGGGCGCAACATAGGAAGACAGCCGCATCCTGTCAACGCCTTGCGCCACCCGCAAACCGCGTTACATTGGTGTGAATTCCCAAGTCTTTGACCCGGAGCCCAAAAGTCAGGTGAGTCACGCGGCCGACCATATCGAAGCCAGGCCCGGAAACGGGCAGGGGGCCGGCCGCTGGGGACATACCTATGCTGCCGTGGACCTGGGCACCAACAATTGCCGGCTGCTGATCGCCAGGCCCACGGGCGCCGGCTTTCGCGTCATCGACTCGTTCTCGCGCATCGTCCGGCTGGGCGAGGGCGTCGCCAACAAGGGCGCGCTGTCGGAAGACGCCATGGACCGCACCATCGAGGCGCTCAAGGTGTGCGCCGACAAGATCGAGCGCCGCGGCGTCACCCGCCAGCGCCACGTGGCGACCGCCGCCTGCCGCGCCGCCAGTAACCACGAGGAATTCCTCGACAAGGTCCGTCATGAGACCGGCCTGAATCTGCACGTGATCACGCCCGAGGAAGAGGCGCGGCTCGCCGTATCGGGCTGCATCTCGCTGTTCGACGACGGGTCGGACTACGCCTTCGTGTTCGACATCGGCGGCGGCAGCACCGAGCTGATCTGGGTGGCCGCGACGCCCGACAAGGCCTGCGACATCCGCGCCTGGACCTCGCTGCCTTGCGGCGTCGTAACCCTGGCCGAGACCTTCGGCGGCCGCGAGGTGACGGCCGAGATGTACCGCAACATGGTCCGCCACGTGGAAGATCTGCTGCAGCCATTCGAACAGCAGCACCGGTTGCGCGAGCGGGTGAAGTCGCATCAGGTGCAGATGATCGGCACCTCGGGCACCGTGACCACCATCGCCGGCATCCATCTGGGCCTTAGGCGCTACGACCGCAGCCGGGTCGACGGCATGTGGATCGGCCGCGAGCACATCCACGACATTTCCCGCCGGCTGACCGGCATGAGCTACGAGGAGCGCATGGCCGAGCCCTGTGTGGGCAAGGACCGCGCCGACCTGGTCATCGCCGGCTGCGCCATCTACGAGGCCATCGCCAACATGTGGCCGTGCGACCAGTTGCGCGTCGCCGACCGCGGCCTGCGCGAGGGCCTGCTGCTCGACCTGATGATCGACGCCGACACCGAACAGCGCCGGAACGGGAATGGCGCCGCGTCCGCCTAGGGGCTCGCGCCCGAGCGCCCCGGGAAAAGCCGTGACCAAGGGACCCGGAGAGCGGGAACTGAGCGTGCGGGTCAAGACCGCCTCGGGCCGTACTGTCTCGTCGACCCTGTGGCTGCAGCGCCAGCTCAACGACCCGTATGTGGCCGCCGCCAGGCGCGAGGGCTACCGCTCGCGCGCCGCGTTCAAGCTGATCGAGATGGACGAGAAATACCACCTGCTGAAGAAGGGCGCCCGGATCATCGACCTGGGCGCCGCGCCCGGCGGCTGGAGCCAGGTGGCGGCGAAGAAGGCCGGTCCGTCCGGCCGGATCATCGCCATCGACATCAATGTGTTCGATCCCATTCCCGGCGTCGAGATCGCCCAGATGGATTTCCTCGAGGCCGATGCGCCCGACCGGCTGATCGCCATGGCCGGCGGCCCCGTCGACCTGGTGTTAAGCGACATGGCGGCGCCCGCCTCGGGCCACCGCCCCACCGACCATCTCAAGATCATGGCGCTGTGCGAGGCGGCGATCGAGTTCGCCGTGAACGTGCTCGCGCCCGGCGGCAGCTTCGTCGCCAAGGTACTGAAGGGCGGCACCGAGAACGAGTTGCTCGCCATGATGCAGCGGCATTTCAGGTCCGTGCGCCACGCAAAGCCCAAGGCAAGCCGGCAGGATTCCGCCGAAGCTTACGTCGTCGCGACCGGGTTCAAGGGGCTGCAGGAGACCGGAGACTAGGCCTTGTACCCGAGCCCTCCCGATGTCATATTCCGCGCCACTTCGGCGCAGGCGACCCAGGAGGCCCGATGGACATTCGCGAGGCACTGACTTTCGACGACGTCCTCCTTGTGCCCCGCGAATCGAGCGTCATGCCCGGCCAGGTCGACACCCGGACCCGTCTCACCCAATCCATCGAACTCGGCATCCCGCTGCTCTCGGCGGCCATGGACACCGTCACCGAAAGCCGCCTCGCCATCGCCATGGCCCAGGCCGGCGGCATGGGCATCCTCCACCGCAACATGACCCCGGCCCAGCAGGCCGAGGAAGTCCGGCAGGTGAAGAAGTTCGAATCCGGCATGGTGGTGAACCCGGTCACCATCGAGCCGCACCAGCCGCTGTCGCACGCGCTGGAGCTGATGAAGCGCCACCGCATCTCCGGCATTCCGGTCGTCGAGAAGGGCGGCAAGCTGGTCGGAATCCTGACCAACCGCGACGTGCGCTTCGCCACCAATCAGGCGCAGCCGGTCAGCGACCTGATGACCCAGCAGGTCATCACGGTAAAGGACAACGTGGACACCCACGATGCGCAGAAACTGCTGCACCAGCACCGCATCGAGAAGCTGCTGGTGGTCGACGACGCCTATCGCTGCATCGGCCTGATCACGGTCAAGGACATCGAGAAGGCCCAGCTTCACCCCAACGCGTCCAAGGACGCCAAGGGCCGCCTGCGCGTCGGCGCGGCGGTTACCGTCGGCAACGAGGGCCTGGACCGCGCCGCGGCGCTGGTCGACGCCGAGGTCGACGTGATCGTGGTCGATACGGCGCACGGCCATTCCAGCCGGGTGATCGACACCGTCGAGCGGCTGAAGAAAAACGGCAATATCGAGGTGATCGCCGGCAACATCGCGACCGCCGACGCCGCCAAGGCGCTGATGGACGCGGGCGCCGACGCGGTCAAGGTCGGCATCGGCCCGGGCTCGATCTGCACCACCCGCATCGTCGCCGGCATCGGCGTGCCGCAGCTCACCGCGGTGATGGACGTGGTCGGCGTCGCCCGCAAGGCCGGCATCCCGGCCATCGCCGATGGCGGCATCAAGACCTCGGGCGACGTGGCCAAGGCCATTGCCGCCGGCGCCAACTGCGTCATGGTCGGCTCATTGCTCGCGGGCACCGAAGAGGCGCCCGGTGAAGTTTTCCTGTACCAGGGCCGCTCCTACAAGGCCTATCGCGGTATGGGTCCGTTGGGCGCCATGGCGCGCGGCCCGGCCGACCGCTATTTCCAGGAAGAAGTGAAGGACACCATGAAGCTCGTCCCCGAAGGCGTTGAAGGGCAAGTGCCTTTCAAGGGCGCGGCGGGCAGCGTCGTGCACCAGCTCGTCGGCGGGCTGCGCGCCGCCATGGGCTATACGGGCGCGGCGACCGTGCCCGATTTGCAGGAGCGGGCGCAATTCGTGCGCATCACCAATGCGGGCCTGCGCGAGAGCCACGTCCACGACGTGGTGATCACCCGCGAATCCCCCAACTATCCGGGCTCCTGAGCGGCCATGCGACCGGGCGCACGCATCCAGGCCGCGATCGACCTGGTTGCGGCGGTCGACAATTCCACCCGTGACGGCGGCGCGGCCGCCGACACCATCCTGCGCGACTATTTCCGCCAGCGCCGCTATGCGGGCTCCAAGGACCGGCGTGCCGTAGGCGACCTGCTCTACGCCGTGCTGCGCCGGCGCGGCGAGCTGAACTGGCGCGTTGGCGACGAGAATGCCGGCGCGCGGCTTGCGGTGCTGGCCCAGGTGGCGCTGTCCGGTGCCGACCTGTCGATGATGAACGGCGAGTTCGCAGGCGATCCACATGCGCCGGGGCCCATCGATGAACCGGAAATACTGCTGCTTCAACAAGCGCTTGCCGCAGACTTCTCAACCGCGCCACACTGGGCGCGACTGAATTTCCCCGCGTGGCTGGAGGACTCGCTGCGCCTGCGCTTCGGCGATCGGTTGGAGACGGAAATGGCGGCGCTGGCGGGCAGGGCACCGCTCGACCTGCGGATCAATCTGCTGCGCGGCACGCCCGAGGACGCCCTGAAGCTGCTGCCGGAAGCCTCGCGCGGCGGCATGATCTCGACCAGCCTGCGGATGCCCACCAGCGAGGACATCTCCCGCCACATCGCCTATCTGGGCGGCCTGGTCGAGATCCAGGACGAGGCCTCGCAGATCGGCGCGCTGCTGACCGGTGCGGCCAAGGGCATGCAGGTGCTCGATTTATGCGCCGGCGGCGGCGGCAAGACCCTCGCCATGGCGGCGCAGATGGGCAATTCGGGCCAGATCTACGCCTTCGACACCGACCGCAGGCGGCTGGAGAAGCTGCGCCCCCGCGCCAAGCGGGCCGACGCGCGCAACATCCAGTATGTCGACAGCCCGTCGAAACTGCCGTCCGCCGTCGATCTGGTGGTGCTCGACGTACCGTGCAGCGGCACCGGCACCTGGCGGCGCAACCCGGAACTGCGCTGGCGATTGACGCCGGAGCGGCTCGCCGCGCTCACCCGGCTGCAGGACGACCTGCTCGACAGGGGCGCGGCACTGGTGAAGCCCGGCGGCCGGCTCGTCTACATGACCTGCTCGCTGCTGCCCGAGGAATGCGAGGCTCGCGCCGACGCCTTCCTCGCCCGCAGCCCGGCCTTCGCCAGCGTCTCGTGGACACAGAACTGGCCGGCCACGGAAGGCGCGCCACCCGCGACGCTGTCGCGCTGGCCCGACTACCTGGTTCTGACGCCCGCCACGCACCAGACCGACGGCTTTTTCGTTGCCGTCCTCCAACGCTCGCCATAGGGTCCAACGCCATGACAGAACACGTGCTCATCGTCGATTTCGGCTCCCAGGTGACCCAGCTGATCGCCCGCCGCGTGCGCGAAGCGGGCGTCTATTGCGAGATCGTGCCGTTCAACAAGGTCGACGGCATGATCGACGCGTTCGACCCCAGGGGAATCATCCTCTCCGGCAGCCCGGCCAGCGCGATCCTCGACGACGCGCCGCGCATCCCGCAAAAGGTGCTCGACCGGGGCGTGCCGCTCTTCGGCATCTGCTACGGCGAGCAGGCGCTGTGCGCCCAGCTCGGCGGCTCGGTGGAGAACTCGGATCACCGGGAGTGCGGCCGCGCCTTCCTCACCGTCACCGAACCTTGCGCCCTGTTCGACGGCGTCTGGGCGCCCGGCGAGCGGCACCAGGTGTGGATGAGCCACGGCGACCGGGTGAACGCCATTCCCGACGGCTTCCGGGTCGTCGGCACCAGCGACGGCGCGCCGTTCGCCGCCATCGCCGACGAGGCGCGGCGCATCTACGCCGTGCAATTCCACCCGGAGGTGATGCACACGCCCGACGGCGGCAAGCTGCTGAAGAACTTCGTGCTGAACATCACCGGCTGCGTCGCCGACTGGTCCATGGCCGCGTTCCTCGAGAGCAAGATCGCCGAGGTGCGCGCCCAGGTGGGCAGCGGCCGGGTGATCTGCGGCCTGTCGGGCGGCGTGGATTCCTCCGTCGTCGCCGTGCTGTTGCACGAGGCCATCGGCGAGCAGCTAACCTGCGTGTTTGTCGACCACGGCCTGCTGCGCGCCGACGAGGCCGAGCAGGTGGTGAGCCTGTTCCGCGGCCACTACAACATCCAGCTCGTCCACGTGGACGCCTCGGAGCTGTTCCTCGGCAAGCTGGCCGGCGTCAGCGACCCGGAGCAGAAGCGCAAGATCATCGGCGCCACCTTCATCGACGTGTTCGAGGCCGAGGCGAAGAAGATCGGCGGCGCGAAATTCCTCGCCCAGGGCACGCTCTATCCGGACGTGATCGAGAGCGTCTCGTTCAGCGGCGGCCCCAGCGTCACCATCAAGTCGCACCACAATGTGGGCGGGTTGCCGGCGCGCATGAACATGAAGCTGGTCGAGCCGTTGCGCGAGCTGTTCAAGGACGAGGTGCGGGTGCTGGGCCGCGAGCTGGGCCTGCCCGAGGACCTGGTGGGCCGCCACCCGTTCCCCGGCCCCGGCCTCGCCATCCGCCTGCCGGGCGGCGTGTCGCCCGAAAAGCTCGACATTCTGCGCAAGGCCGATGCCGTCTATCTCGACGAGATCAGGAAGGCCGGATTGTACGACAAAATCTGGCAGGCTTTCGCGGTGCTGCTGCCGGTGCAGACGGTGGGCGTGATGGGCGACGGGCGAACCTACGAGTTCGTCTGCGCGCTGCGCGCCGTAACCTCGGTCGACGGCATGACGGCGGACTTTTATCCGTTCGACATGGCCTTCATCGGCAAGGTCGCAACGCGGATTATCAACGAGGTGCGAGGCATCAACCGCGTGGTGTACGACGTGACGAGCAAGCCGCCGGGCACGATCGAGTGGGAGTGATTGCTTGAATTCGAGCCTCAAACAGACTAGTTACCTGACTAGATATTTGGCGAGGTGTCAAAATGAAGACTTGGCCAGTGCAGGATGCGAAAGCCCGCTTTAGCGAAATGCTCGAAACGTGCCTAAAAGAAGGGCCGCAAATCGTGACGCGGCGCGGGACGCAATCGGCGGTGCTGGTGCCTTTCGAAGATTGGCAGCGGTTGCAGAAGTCGGCAAAGCCCTCACTTAAGGACCTCCTGCTGACAGACGTCGGGCGCGGTGACATCGACTTGCCAGCGCGCGGGTGGCTTCGGCGGAAGCCGCCGAGCGAACTGGTCTGATGTATCTGCTCGACACGAACGTTGTTTCAGAAATCCGCCGCGTCAAACCGCATGGTGCGGTTCTCGCGTGGTTACGAACCGTCCCTCCTGCTGCCCTCCATTTGTCGGCAGCGTCGATCGGTGAAATGCAGGCGGGCATCGAAATCACCCGGGAGCGCGATGCGAGACGGGCAGATGAGATCGAGCAATGGCTTGAGCAGGTTATTCAATCCTTTGAGGTTCTCGATATGGATGCCAATGCCTTTCGCGTCTGGGCGCCGCTCATGCACCGGCAGTCGGACGATTTGCTCATTGACGCGATGATCGCCGCGACCGCCGTTGTCCACAATTTGACGGTCGTCACGAGGAACGTGCGGGATTTCCACGCGCTCGGTGTTCCGACGCTCAATCCATTCGAGACGAAACGATGAACTTTCGCAAGGACAGTGACCAATCCGCCGAGCGGCGCACCAAGCGGCGGTTGGCGAAGTATCTGGTCGATCTGCTGAAGGCGCAGAAGCCGACGTCGCAGGTCAAGGCGCATGGCGGCTACAAGCTGCGGGATGCGCGCAGCGGCAAGATCGTCTTCGGCGAACAGGGGTACGAGTTTTCGGCAACGCTCGAGGACATCGAAGCCTGGATCGACGAGGAAGAGGCCAAGCTTGAGGCTGGGAAGAAATAGGGCGCGGCTCACAATCAACCGGCGGCGCCGCAGCCTCGGTGTCTTCCCAGCGAAAGCTGGGGTCCAATTGTCCGCTCGCGCAAGGTGAGAGTTGGGTCCCAGCTTTCGCTGGGATGACCATTTGAGAGCGGGCGGAGATCACGTCCTATCTCGCCCAAATAGAAGCCGCGGACACTGTGCTCGCGACTCCTGGGCTCCCGCCTGCGCGGGAGTGACGTTGTGGTGAGCCGCTAGCTCCGGATCAGGCTGATCTTGGTGTTCTTCATGCCGACCTGGTTGACCAGATTGAAGAGCTTCTCGGCATTGGCGGGGTCGAGGCGGACGCAGCCATGCGAGGCGATCTGGCCGAGGTGGGCGATGTCGCCGGTGCCGTGGATGGCGTAGCCGCCGTGAAAGAAGATCGAGTACGGCATCGGCGAATTCTCGTATTTCGACGAGTACCACATCTTGTGCATGCGGATCGGCCGGTAGTTGCCGGTGGGCGTGGTGTAGCCCTTGCGGCCGGTGGACACGTCGAAGGTGTAGATCGTGCGCCCGTCGGAGGCAACGACCATCTCCTGCGTCGTGAGGTCGACGGTGATGGCGATCGGGCCGGTCACCGATTTGGCGCGCGGCGCGGTGAGCGTCAGCGACGCGTTGGTGACCGACGATTTCTTGAAGATATCGCCGAACAGCGAGGGCGGGGCGGCGAGGGCGGAGGAGGTCAGGCCGAAAAACAGGGCGACCAACAGAACAATGCGCAGCATGAAACGACGAGCTCCCAGGGTGCCCAATTCTGGCAAAAGGCAGTTTCGCCTGAGTTAACGGGGCTTTGGCAGGTTTTCATGCCGCAGCGTGGCGATTTGCATTCGGGGGGCTCACTGACTATGTTGCCGCCCGATTTCCAAGGGTTCTCAAGGGTCTTCATGTCTAACGATACACTTCTTCGTGAGGTCGACGAGGAACTGCGGCGCGACCGCATGCGCAAGCTCTGGCGGCAGTCCGCGCCGTTCGTCTTCGGCGCGGCGGCTGCCGTGATTCTGCTCGTTGCCGGCTATGAAGGCTGGAACTGGTGGACCGGGAGCAACGCCAGCCGGTCGTCCGACCAGTTCTACGCGGCGACTGCCGCTGCCGACGGCGCCGATCTCGCGGCCGCCGAAAAGGCGCTCGACGAAGTGATCGCGCAGGGTTCTGGCGCCTACCCGGCGCTGGCGCAGTTCCGCGAGGCTTCGCTGCTGGCCCAGCAGGGCAAGATCGACGAGGCCGTGGCCGCGTACGACTCGCTGGCGCTGAACCAGTCCAACACGCATCTGCGCGAACTGGCGCTGGTGATGGGCGCCAATCTGCTGATCGACAAGGGCGACGTGGCGGCGGTTGAGCAGCGTGTCAGCGGCTCAATCGTGCCGGACTCGCCGATGCGCAATGCGGCGCGCGAAGTGCTCGGCCTCGCCCAGTACAAGGCGAGCCAGTTCGACGCGGCGATGACGATTTTCCAGGCGATCATCGACGATCCGCTCGCCTCGCGCGATCTGCAGAGCCGGGTGCAGCTTTACATCCAGCAGCTGCTCGCCGAAGGCGCCGCACCGGTGGTGACGTCGTCGGCGGTGCCGGCCGTTACATCGAGCGAGCCCATCGCGTCGAGCGAAGCTTTGGCATCGAGCGAGGCGGTGGCCTCCAGCGAACCCGTAGCATCCAGCGAAGCGGCGACATCGAGCGAGGCGCCGATTTCGTCGGAGGTTTCGTCCTCGGCGCCCTGAGGCGTGGGGAGCACATCATGAGCGCGCTCGTCGCTATTGTCGGCCGGCCCAATGTGGGCAAGTCGACGCTGTTCAACCGGCTCGTCGGCCGGAAGATTGCGCTTGTCGACGACACGCCGGGCGTCACCCGCGATCGCCGCGAGGCCGAGGGCAAGATCGGCGGTCTGCGCTTCCGCATTCTCGATACCGCCGGCTACGAGGACGTCACCGACGGCTCGCTCGAAGACCGCATGCGGCAGCAGACCGAAATGGCGATCCGTGACGCCGACGTGATCCTGTTCATGATCGACGCGCGGGCCGGCGTGACGCCGCTCGACGAGCGATTTGCGCAGGTGCTGCGCAAATCCGGCAAGGAAATCCACCTCATCGCCAACAAGGCCGAGGGGCGCGCTGCCGACCCGGGGCTGATGGAGGCCTATTCGCTCGGCTTCGGCGAACCGGTGGCGCTGTCGGCCGAGCACGGGCTCGGGCTGGCGGATCTGCATGCGATCGTGTCGAAGGCGGTGGACGCCAAGGCCAAACCCGCCGAGCCGGTCGACGAGTTCCTGCCCGACGTTGATATAGACCTGCCGGAAGACGACGGCACGGACGAAGACGGGCCGCCGCTGCGCTGGAACCCGAAACGCTATCTCAATGTCGCAATCGTCGGCCGGCCCAATGCCGGCAAGTCGACGCTGATCAATACGATGGTCGGCGAAGAGCGGCTGCTCACCGGGCCTGAGGCCGGGATCACCCGCGATTCGATCATGGTACCCTGGGAGTGGGAAGGCCGGACGATCAACCTCGTCGACACCGCCGGCATCCGGAAGAAAGCCCGCGTCGAGGGCAAGCTCGAGCATCTCGCCGTCGGGGATTCGCTGCGCTCGATCCAGTACGCCGAAGTCGTGGTGCTGCTGCTCGATGCGACCATCCCGTTCGAGAAGCAGGATCTGATGCTCGCCGACCTCGTCTATCGCGAGGGGCGGGCGCTGGTGATCGCGGTCAACAAATGGGATCTGATCGAGGATAAGCAGAAGGAACTGGTGAAGCTCCGCGAGGAATGCGAGCGGCTGTTGCCGCAGTTGCGCGGCGTGCCTCTGGTGACGATTTCGGGGCTGCAGGGCCGCAACATCGACCGCCTGATGGGCGCCATCTTCAAGATCGAGCAGGCCTGGAACACCCACATCTCGACCGCAAAACTCAACCGCTGGCTGGGCGCCGTGGTCGAGCAGCATCCGCCGCCGGCGGTGAGCGGCCGGCGCGTCAAGATGCGCTACATGACGCAGGCCAAGATGCGGCCGCCGAGCTTCATCGTCTTCGGCAACCGCTCCGAAGCGGTGCCGATGTCGTATCAGCGCTATCTGATCAACTCGCTGCGCGAGACGTTCAGCATGCCCGGCACCCCGATCCGGTTATGGCTGCGATCCGGCAAGAACCCTTACGCCAAGGCGGAGTAGCGACTAGCATCGCGCCATGTTCGTCGAAATCCTCATCGTTGTCGTGCTCACGCTGATCAACGGCGTGCTCGCCATGTCCGAGCTGGCGGTGGTCTCGGCCCGCCCGGCGCGCCTCAAGGTGATGGCGGCCGACGGCAACAAGGGCGCCGCCGTTGCTCTCAAGCTCGCGGAAGATCCGGGCAAGTTCCTGTCCTCGGTGCAGATCGGCATCACGCTGGTCGGCATCCTGTCGGGCGCGTTCTCGGGCGCGACGCTGGGCGACCGCCTGACGGCGTTCCTGCTCGAGCGCGGCCTGCCGGAGGCAGTCGCGTCGACCCTGGGCGTCGGCCTCGTGGTCATCTCCATCACCTACATCTCGCTGATCGTCGGTGAACTGGTGCCCAAGCAGATCGCCCTGCGCGATGCGGAGGGCATTGCGGCGCGCGTCGCGCCCGCCATGAAGGTGCTGGCGAGCGTCGGCGCGCCGCTGGTGTTCGTCCTCGATTTGTCGGGTCGTCTGCTGCTTCGCCTGTTGGGCCAGACCGGCGCGACGGACGAGCGGGTGACCGACGAAGAGGTCAAGACCATCATCGCCGAAGCCGAGAGCCAGGGCGTGCTCGAGTTCGAAGAGAAGGCGATGATCACCGGCGTGATGCGTCTCGCCGACCGCGTCGCCCGCGGGCTGATGACGCCGCGCCTCGATGTCGAGACGGTGGATCTGAGCGATCCGATCGACGAGATCATGCAGATGCTGCGCACCTCGAACCGCTCGATGCTGCCGGTGCATGAGGGCGAGCCCGACAAGATCATCGGCGTCTTGGTGCGCAAGGATCTGATCGATATTTTTGCATCGGGCGCGCCGCTCGACATCCGCTCGCTGGTGCGGCCCGCGCCGGTGGTGCTCGACCGCGCCGACGCGATCTCGGTGCTCGCGGCCATCCGCAATTCGACGGTGCACATGGCGCTGGTGTTCGACGAATACGGACACTTCGAAGGCATCATCACGCCGGGCGATATCCTCGGCGCCATCGTCGGCGGCTTCCAGGAAGAGGAGGGCGGGGACACCGCCTTCACCCGCCGCGACGACGGCTCCTACCTGGTGTCGGGCTGGATGCCGGTGGACGAGTTCGGCGACAAGATCGGCGTTCCAATCCCGAAAGACCCGCCCTACGAGACGGTGGCCGGATACATCCTGTCCGAGCTCAACCACCTGCCGGCGATCGGCGAGACGTTTACGCGCGAGCCGTGGCGGTTCGAGGTGCTGGACCTCGATGGGCGGCGG
>JBKJNE010000179.1:0-2910 GCA_046596015.1 Alphaproteobacteria bacterium | reverse complement strand
TCACACTCCAGCCGAGCACGTCGAGGCCCTGGGTGAGGTCGGTGTCCTCACCAGCCGGAAACTCGACGTCGCCGACGAGAACCTGCGCTTCATGCAGTTCCACGGCGGTATCGGTTTCGATGGTCGTGTTGTTGCCGACCGCCGTCGCCGCGCTGATCACCTCAGGCAGTTCGGTCAGCGCGTCGAGCGGAGCGCCCGGCTCGCCTTCCGGATCGTCCGGCACCTCGACCTCGATCGTGCCGAGGTCGAAGTTCATGGTGATGCCGAACGGACTGCCGTTGTTCACCGTGCCGGCGAGGAACTGCTCCTCGGGAATGTCCGGCGCCGTGGCCGTACCGGTCACGTTGCCGGCCGGCTGGTCATAGTTGCCGGTGAACGACAGGGTGCCGAGATCGACGATGATCGGCTCATTCGGGCCGCCACCGCCGCCATCACCACCTTCCGGCTGGTTGTTGTCGATGCCATACACCGTCGACGTCGCGATGACGTCGCCGATCTGGATCTGCAGGTCTTCCAGCATGACGAGGCCGGTCGGCGCGATGTCGATGTTGACATCCTTGGTGACGATTTCGGTGACGGTCGCGTCCCAGGTCCAGTTGACCTCTTCAAAGGCACTGGCCGGAGCGAATGCGAACATCCCGAGGGCCAGCGTGGAAACACCCGCCATCAGCCCCATCTTCTTGATATAGGCGTTCATCTTAAAGTCCCTTTCTCTTGTCCAGGTAGTCGTTCATGAAATCGGTCCGCTCGAGCACGCATTCGGGCTTGCCGGGCAGGCCGAGGTATTCCGTCATGAATTGGTATACGGCCATTTCGACGACGGATCGGACGCCGAGCTGAAGCGGTTCGTTCTTGATACGACCCGCGTCGAACTCGACGAGTTGAGAGCCGAAGAAACTGAAGACGTTAGCCTCGACCTCAAATCCATAAATCTGCTTCTGAAGGGAACTGATGTAGACGACGTCGAATGTCTGCGCGTTGACCATGCGCAGATCGAGACCGACGTTGATGATGACTGTCCGTCCCTTGCCGCCGATGCCGTGCACATGGAGGCCGGCACCTTCACTGAGAATGTTGTAGTTGAGCTCCGTCAGCGCGCCGAGCACGACGAAGTCGCTGGCATGCACCGGGCCGATCCGCTGGTTGGCCTGGGTGATCATCTTGGTCTCGGCCATCTTGTTCTCGGCCAGCGGAATGCGCAGGTCGAAGCGCTCGACCATCCGGGTCTTGCCGGTCTTGTAGAACGCGCTCATCACCATCTCGCTGATGCCCTGGCTGATGACGGCGCTCTCGGCCAGGCCCTCGCGCTGGCCGGTTTTGTCGGCGACCTCGCCGACGGAGACAACGGGAAGATGCTCACCCGGCACCTTGGCCAGGTCGCCCAGGCAGCGGGTGTAGGGCGTATCGTTGTTGGTGACCGGGAACGAGAACGTCGGCTTGACGCCCTTGCTGCCGTAGATGTCCTGCGCGCTGCAGGCGCCGACGGCGCTGGACATCAGAATGATCATAAGCAGCTTTGAAGTTGACATGAGGACCCCTCCTACTCATCCACGGTGCGCAACTGAATCGAAATTGAAATTCGTTCTATTCGATTGTAGACACGCCGTGGAACCCGGCACTGACAGACACCGACGTGCCCTTCAGTTCTTAGGAGGAACGGTATGCGGTGTCTGGGTGCAGGAGAAGTTGGGCATAGGGAGTATGGCTTTTACTGGATGGAATGTGGCCTAAGACAGAGGGGGTATGCGAATTTCATGCCGCGTATTGTCCCTTTGGAACACGCGCTACCAAAAAACGGACCGTGCGGACGCTTTTGTAGACGGTCGCCCACCGAAGGAGTACGCGCACCCGGAGTTGAAGGTCAGCGCGGAAATTCCGAGGTAGTGTGATTGCCATAGGTGGTTTGGCGCCGAATTAAGCACGGCGACGTGTATGCTTGGTTCAAACGTGAGGTGATCGTGATGACCAGATTATGGCAAACGGCCCTGATGGCCTGCGCGGCGGCGGCGATCCACCTGCAGACCGCGCATGCCGCCGACGTTTCCGGCGCCACGTCCATCGAGATGCAGGGGCTATCCGACGTGGATGTGGCGATCGGTCGGGGCGACCTTCCGGAAACCACGTCGTTCGGCCTGAAGCTGTTCACCCAGCCGCTGCCCGGCGCGGCGGGGCGCGATGATTTCGGCAACAGCGAGCGGATCGCGGTGCGCCGGGAATTCTCGTTCCTGAACGATGCCGACGATGGCGCATTGATCGATGTGGTGGCAGCCGTGCGGAGCGATCCGGATCAGGCCGCCGAGGGCGATGACGCCGGCGAAGCGGTCGATAGCTGGACTGACCTGCTCGATGACGAGGAGGCAACCCGGGCTTTGGCGCCGCCTCGTGTGAAGCAGGCGCCGCGCGATCCCGCCGGCCGTTCCCCCAGCGGTATGGGCTCGCAGATCATTCCCTGAGACATCGCCGGGGCTCGTCCCGCCGGGGCTACTGCTCGGAATCAAACCCGTGATTGAGTGCCCAGATGGCGGCTTCGGTCCGGTTGCGCGCCCTGATCTTCTTGAAGACTGCCTTGATATGCACTTTGACTGTGCCTTCGGTGATGTTGAGTTCGTTGGCGATGACCTTGTTCGGGTGGCCGTGCGGGCCGCAACGCAGGATCAGCTTCTCCCGCGGCGACAGCTCCGCCGGTACAGAATTGCCGTTGTTGGCGATGCGGAGTTCGCACCCGTCGACAAGGATGCTGACGAGGTCGGTCGGCATGACCTTCTCCCCCAGCATCACCAGCAGCAGCGACTGCTTCAGGGCGTCGGGCGAGATGTCCCGCAACAGATAGCCGCGCGCCCCCGCCGTCATCGCCGCCTTGAGCTGCGTGATCGACAGGGCGTCGGACAGGACGACAACAGGCGTGTCGCC
>JBKJNE010000114.1:0-3510 GCA_046596015.1 Alphaproteobacteria bacterium | reverse complement strand
GATCTCGCGGCTGGTCAGGTAGATGAACGCGGTTTCCGGGGCGCTGATGCCGCGCGCGGTGTCGGCGATTTGCATGAACTGCAAGGCGGCAAGCAGCAGCGCGCGACGGTGCTCGCGCCAGATCGGCTCGATGTCCAGCGCCGGATCGCGGTTCAGCCACGAGACCGATCCGACCCGGCCGCGCGACAGGTGCGTCGGCACGATGATGGCGCCGTGGATGCCCTGGCTGACCTGCCAGTCCAGCACCTTGCGCTGGATCGGCTCCAGCGCCTGCTCCTGCGGGAACGGATGGTTCGCCTGCCAGAAGAACGGCAGGCGTGCGTCGTCGGGCTGATCAGCGTGTAGTTCTGGTCGACCCATTCGTCGATCGCCGCCTTGTCCCAACCGAACAGCTCGGCGAGGCGGTTGCCGTCCTCGTCGGTCAGCGGCACGGTGGTCGAGATGTCGTCGAGGGCGGCGACAAGCGGAATGCCGATCAGCTCGCCGATGCGCCGCAGCAGGCCGACGCCCTCGGCAAGCCGGGTCGCGCGCTCCAATGCGTCGAGGCATGCGGTGACGTCGTTCAGGCTCATCCTCGCTCGGCGCTCCCCCCACCTGTCGATTCCGGGAGGTAGACGTTACAGGCCCGTTCGCCCAAACTCCATGCCATCGGGAATACGGGGAAGCGTACCCACATGAACAAGCCGGAGCAGTTCAGCCTGCTGGATCCTGCCGTGCAGCAGTGCCCATTCGCCTATTACAAGGTGCTCCGCGAGGAGGCGCCGGTCTATCTGATGCCTGAGACCGGCATGTACATCGTCACGTCCTACGAGCTGCTCCTCGAGGTGATGAGGAACAACAAGGTCTACTCCAACCTGGCGCTGTCCGGCCGCCGCGCCGGCCTCTACTGCGAGGAAGCCGAGAAGATCATCAACGAGAAGGGCTATGGCCGGTTCATGCCGACCATCGTCAACAACGACCAGCCGGGCCACACGGTCTATCGCGGCCTGGTCAACGACGCGTTCCGCGCCGGCCGCATCCGCCAGATGGAAGCCTATATCACCGAGGTTGTGGCCGGCCTGGTCGAGAAGTTCGCCGCCAAGGGCGAATGCGACGCCGTCGCCGATCTGGCTGTTCCCGTGCCCATGTACGTCATCGCCGACCAGCTCGGCGTGCCGCGCGAGGACTTCCAGAAGTTCAAGGAATGGTCCGACGCCTGGGTGATCGGCCTCGGCATGAAGGTGCCGGACGCGGTGCTGATCGACGCCGCCGAGAAGGTGGTCGAGATGCAGCACTACATGATCGCCCGCATGGCCGAGCGCCGGACCCTGCCCCGCGACGACATCATGAGCGACCTGGTGCAGGCCACCTACGAGGGCGAACGGCCCTTGACCGACAAGGAAGTGCTGTCGATCGTCGAGCAGATCCTGGTGGCCGGCAACGAGACCACCACCAACGGCATCGCCAACGGTCTCCAGCGGCTCGCCGAGGACCAGGAGCTGCAGGCACGGCTGCGCGCCAATCCGGATATGTTGGGCAAGTTCGTCGAGGAAATCCTGCGCATCGAATCGCCGGTGCAGGGGCTGTTCCGCTACGTCACCGAGGACACGGAACTGGGCGGCGTGCGCATCCCCAAGGGCGCGACCGTGATGATCCGCTACGCCGCCGGCAACCGGGACGAGGCCAAGTTCGACCATGCCGAGCAGTTCGACCTGGACCGCAAGAACAACGGCGCGCACATCGCCTTCGGCTCGGGCATCCACCACTGCGTCGGCTCCCAACTCGCCCGCGCCGAGATGCTGGTCAGCTTCCGCGCTTTCCTCGACCGGTTCAGCCATTTCGAGCTGGCGGTTCCGGCCCGTGACATCCATTACCACCCCAGCTTCGCGCTCAGGGGACCGACCAGGCTGCCGCTTCGGCTGACGCCGAAGGCTGGCTGATGCCGACGAATCCCTGTAGAAGATGCACCAGCGCATAAAATGCCCAGCCAGGAGACCATGACATGCTGACGCAAGAGCAGATCCGCGATATCCGCCAGCAGATCGACTTCGAGTTCAAGCGCAAGTCGCCGCCGGAAGGCTTCCCCAAGTTCCCCGATCTGCCCGCCGGCCGCTACAACGATCCGGAGTTCTTCGAGCTGGAGAACAAGCACTACTGGAGCAAGGTCTGGATGCTGGCCGGCACGCTCGATGAGATTCCGGAAGCGGGCAACTACATGCTGTGGGATATCGCGCGCCAGCCCATCGTCATCGTGCACGGCAAGGACGGCGTCGTCCGCTCGTTCTACAACACCTGCCGTCACCGCGGCGCGCCGGTCGTCACCGAAAAGTACGGCACCGCCGAGCATGGCCTGGTGTGCAACTATCACGGCTGGACCTACAACCACCAGGGCGAGCTGGTCGGCATGCGCGACAAGCGCGATTTCGTCGACTTCGACATGGAATGCCGCAGCCTCTATCCGGTGAAGACCGAGATGTTCGGCAAGCTGATCTTCGTCAACTTCGACGAGGATGCACCGTCGCTGCGCGACTACATGGGGCCGATCTACGACGAGCTGCAGGAGTTCCAGTTCCAGAACCTGCGCCTTGTCGACCACTATGTGTGGGATCTGCACTGCAACTGGAAGATCGCCATGGAAGCCAACATGGAGGTCTATCACGTGAAGTCGATCCACCCGCAGACGGTGGACCCGAGCCTCGACTATCGCGGCAACGTCAACACGCTCTATCCGCACGGCCATTCGCGCATGGTCGCCCCGAACCGGGTCGTGGGCCGCAAGTCGGGCTATGCCCAGGTGGGCCAGGGCCTGCCGGAGATCGATACGGTGGGCGAGATCGGCCGCACCTGCACCCAGTCCTACCACATCGAGCCCAACTGGGTGTCGCCGCTGGGGCCGACGCTGTTCCCGGTGCTCCACTTCTGGCCGGTGAACATCCGCGAAACCAAATACGAGATCCGCTGGTTCGCCATGGACTGGGGCACCGGTCCAGTGCCGGAGATCTGGCGCAAGCAGATCGAGTATTTCAACGTGGTGATCACCGAGGACACCCAGTTCGGCGACGCGATCCAGAAGTCGGTGGACTCCTATGCCTTCAAGGGCGTGCCGCTGTGCTACCAGGAAGCGCGCATCTACCACATGCACCAGAACATCGACAAGACCATCGGCGCCAACATCGTCCCGGCGCATCTGCGCGCCGAGCCGGTGATCGGCGACGAATGGATCCACCCCAACGACACCAACGAGCGGCTGCGCCAGCAGCAGTCCATGGCGGCGGAGTAACAAGCCGGGTTATCGTCGGAGCGGGCGGTGGAGCGATCCGCCGCCCGCTTTGCATTTCAAAACGGGGAGATGACCATGAGCCTGATCCGTTATCCGATCCAGCAATACGCCTATGTGGTCGACGACATCGAGGCGGCGTGCATGCGCTGGGTCGATCTGGTCGGCGCGGGGCCGTTCTTCCTGATGCCGCACCACAAGTCGCGCGACACGGTCTACCGCGGCAAGCCGTGCGACGTGGACGTGTCCTATGC
>JBKJNE010000387.1:0-6999 GCA_046596015.1 Alphaproteobacteria bacterium | reverse complement strand
CGACAACGACGAATGGCTGTCGACTTACGGCTATGTCGAATTCCTGCGCGAATACGGCACGCATTTCACCATCAACCGGATGCTGGCCTTCGACTCGGTCAAGCTGCGGCTGGAACGCGAACAGCCGATGACCTTCCTCGAATTCAACTACATGCTGATGCAGTCGGTGGACTTCCTCGAGCTGAACCGCGCCCGTGGCTGCACCCTGCAGATGGGCGGCTCGGACCAGTGGGGCAACATCGTCAACGGCGTCGAGCTGGGACGGCGCGTCGACCAGGCCGAGCTGTTCGGCCTGACCTCGCCACTGATGACGACTGCCTCGGGCGCCAAGATGGGCAAGACCGCCCAGGGCGCGGTGTGGCTCAACGCCGAGCAGCTCTCGCCCTACGACTACTGGCAGTTCTGGCGCAATACGGACGACGCCGACGTGGCGCGCTTCCTCAAGCTGTTCACCGAGTTGCCGCTGGGCGAGATCGCACGGCTCGCGGCGCTGGAAGGGGCGGGAATCAACGAGGCCAAGAAGGTGCTGGCGACAGCGGCGACCACCCTCGCCCATGGCCGCGATGCCGCCCTCCAGGCCGAGGAGACGGCGCGCACCACCTTCGAGCAGGGCGGCCTGGGCGACGACCTCCCGACGGTCGAAATCGAGCGCACGGCGCTTGAAAAGGGAGTCGGTATCCTCAATCTTCTAAGACAAGCGGGGCTGAGTGCGTCGAACGGTGAAGCCAGGCGCCTTGTTCAGGGAGGCGGCGCCAGGGTCAACGACGCAAAGGTAGAGGACGAGACATTGATCCTCGATCTGGGCGCATTGAACTCCGATGGCGTCATCAAGTTGACGGCAGGCAAGAAGCGCCATGTGATCGTGCGCCCGGTCTAGCCCGCCGAACAAAGAAGGACGGAGCCTGCATGCGCAAGTTTATCACGACGGGACTGATCGCCGCCGCCATCACGGCCGGCGCGGCGGCCCCGGCGATGGCGGCAGACGGCGACAAGCCGCTGGTGCGCTGTATCGACATCACCCGCATGTCGAGCAGCAAGGTGATCGACAACCAGACCATCATCCTGAAGATGCGCGGCGGCTCCGACTACAAGATGACCCTTGCCCACCGCTGCCCGGGCCTGAAGATGCAGGGCACCTGGCGGCACGACGCCAAGTCGCTGGCCAAACTCTGCGAGGTCGATACCATCGAGGTGCCGGTGCACTCCGCAGGCAGCGTGCTCGACAGCAACTTCACGCCCTGCATCATCGACAGCATCACCGAGATTGCGAAGGGCGGCGACGCCAAGGCCCAGTAGCCTCGGCACGCGGCGCGCTCAGATCCAGCGCCGCACTTCCGACCGGTACGGGCGGTACTGGCCTTCATGCTTGGCCATCAGGTAGGTCTCCTCCCGCCGCGCCGCCGAGTCCACGATCAGCGCCGACACCGGCAACGACAGCAGCATCCAGGCGTTATCGACGAACAGGCCGAACCCGGCCGTCATCACGGCGTATGCAAGATAGGCCGGGTGCCGCGAGATGCGGTAGGGACCCGCGGTGACCACCGTCTCGGTGGCGTATTGATGCCCGAACACCTCGCCGTGACGGCGGAATTCGCGCCACGCCAGCAGCCACAGCGCCCCTCCGATCAGCAGCAGCGCCGGTCCCATGATCATGCGGATCGGATTGCCCGGCGCGATCGACAGCGGCCTGACCAGCTCGTTGATGGCGACGGAGAGCGCCGCGACCAGCAGGAAAACCAGCGACGGCGGAAAGATCGAGCTTGGCTTGGAGCGCTTGCGCGGCTTGGTCATGGCGCGGGACTGCCCTTGCCGGTGTCGCGGCGCGGCTTAACCTTTTCCCGCTTTTCGTCCTCCGGCGGAGTCGAGAACACGTTGAACATATTGCGCAGGAAACCGGGGGTGAGCGCCGACAGCGGGTTGACGGTCACGTCGGGTTTTTCCGTGGTGCCGCGCACGCCGAACCGTATCGCGATCAATCCCTCGTTCTCCCCGCCCGAAAGTATCTGCCCGACGATCGGAACATAATCGAGGACCGTGTTCAGCGTATAGGCCGGCGCCAGCGTGCCTTCCAGATCCAGCTTGCTCAGGTCGCCGTAGATGCGGCCGGACACGCGGATGCCGAGCTGGGACCCGAGCGCCCTGGCGTCCTTCAGGTGCAGGGTGCCCTCGCCCAGGTCGAACCCGGAGTCGAACCGGGCGAAGCCGATGCCGTCGCCGGTCAGGATGTCGCGCAGGCCGCTCAGCGAGCCGATTGTCAGCATCTGCGCCATCATCGGCGAGTCCTTGACCCGAAAATCCTTGGCGCTGATGGTGCCGACCGTATGTCGCTTGCCACGCGGCCCGCCGATCGCGCCGCTGATGGTCAGGCTGCCGCCGGTGACGCCGTTGAGGACGCCCAGGGTGCGCAGCAGCTCGCCGGCGTCGTCGGTGACGACGTCGATGCCGGGCTTGTCGCCTTTCAGCTGGTAGTCCACGGACATGGTCTTGCCGCTTTTGAGCAGGCCGGTGATCTGGGCATCGACCACCTCGCCCCGCTCGATCCCGATCACCGCATCCATGTCGCGGATCGGCACGCCCTTGGGCAGGATGGCTTCTTCCACATCCACGCCAACCGTCGCGGCGAAGGTGGATTCTTCCTCCTCCTCGGGTGTCTTCTTGTCCTCGCCCTCATCCTCGAGAAACGGCCGTATATCCGCCTTTTTTCCCGATATCTTGATATCGAGCGGACCTTGCTTCGACTTTCCGAGGCGCAACGCGATATCGGTTTCGCCCAGTTGCAGGCGCGGCAGGTCGATCGCGGCGAAATCACCCTCTGGCGTGAACGACAGGCGGCCCGACGTGGTGAGGTCGGGCATGGAAACGCTCATCTTTCCCGGCAGCAGCCCGCCCGGCTGCGACGATATTTCCATGCTCAGCGTACCCGGCGCGCCGACCGGCTTCTTCCACTCCATGATCGGAAAGGCGAAGGATGCGTTCCTCAGGTCGGCCAGAACCGTGCCCCGGCTGACCCTGGATCCCTTGCCGATCAGCACGGTGGTCGCATCCGCGGCGCCGCCCATTTCGAACACGTCAGGCATGCCGAGCTTGCGCGCGGCATCGGGTCCCAAGGGTCCGCGCACCGTGTAGCGTGTCGGCGCGCCGGACTTGTCGGTGAAGCTCTCGATCCATTCCACGTCGGTCGGTGATCCCAGGATGACGAACCTGCCATGCGCCACGACGCCCGAGGGATCGAGGGTCAGCTCGAGGTCGCCCGGCTGCGGCTCCAGCTTCTCCAGGCCCTGGCTCAGCAGGAACCGTTCGGCGACCAGGGCCGCCTGATAGGTCACATCCCGCATCGCCAGCTTCTTGATCAGCGGAATCCGGAACCGCACCTTGGCGCGCATCTGGCCTTCGATCGACCGGGGACTGACGCCGAAGCTGGTCGCGTAGCCCAGCGGCTTGTAGTCCAGCAGGGTCAGCAACTGCGGAACGTCGGTGTCGATCGCCAGCAGGATGTCCGCAACATGCTCGACCTTCTCGTCCAGGTTGTCGATCAGGCCGTGCAGCGCCGCCACGTCGACGCTGAGATTGTTGGCCGGATCGGCGATCACGCCGTCGTCCACCCATAGCTCGAAGAACTGAGGCCGCAGGCTGGCGCGACCCCTGGCCCTGGAAACCGGCGGCATGGGGCGGAGGTAGTGAGCCTCCATGCCCTCGTATTCGAAGTCGAGGCCGAAATCGACCTTGGGCGGTTCGCCCGGCGCCATGGGCTGCACGTCGACCTTGACCCGGCCCGAGGTGATCATGCCGGCGGCATTCCTGGCGAACCAGGTGCGCGTGCTGGTCTTGAACTCCGGCGGCCAGATGGCGGCGAACGTCTGGAATGGCAGATGGCGGAGCGTGGCGTCGAGGGTGCCGCCCTCGCCAGCCGCCGACGTGAAGGCCGCCCCCTTGCCCGCGATGATGGACTTGCCGGCCATCAACCGCATGGTATCGAGGGTCAGCCGGCCCGACGCACGGTCCAGATTACCCTTCAGGGTGGCGCCGTCGACGGTGGACGGCGCCGCCAGCGCCGGCAACGTCAGCTTGCCCTTCGCCGCGGTCAGATCGAAGTCGATGCGGTCCACGTGGCCGTCGGGCCTGGCATTGGCGCTCACCCGGCCGCTGACCGGCAGGTTCCAGCCGCGCAATACCGTCAGCGCGCCTTCAGGCCTTGCGAACATGGACGGCACCGCGCCCGTGACGTCGAGCGACAGCGCGGCCCGGCTGGTGGCGCGGACGAAGTCCCCGCGCAGCTTGAACCCCGTCCGCCGGTTGGTCCCCGACAGCGTACCGACCAGGGTTGCGGCCAAACCCTTGTCCGTGCGGCGCACGTCGAGCGTCGCGCCGCTGACCTGCCAGTTTTCCTCGCCTGCCAGATCTTCGATGTCCAGCACCGCTTCGGTGATCGACAGCCGGCGCAGGTCGTTCCTGGCGGACGGCGGCTCCAGCATGGATTTCAGCAACTGCTCGATGATTTCGGAGCCCTGCCGCGCCCGGTCGTCACGGCGCAGGATGAAGCTGCCGTCGGCGCGGCGCGACAGCATGATCACCGGCGAGAAGAATTCGATGCGTCTCGGCGTGTAGTCGCCGTGCAGCAGGTTCGCCGCCTTGAAGCCCACGGCGAGTTGGGGCAGTTCGATCACCGGCAGGCCGTGGCGGTCCTTCAACTCGACCTTGGTGACCCGCAGATCGACGGCGCGGCGCCAACCGCCCCAGGCCAGCACGGTATGTTCGAAGTCGACGGTGAAGCCGTCGAGCTGTTCGGCAAGCGCGCGCTGCATGGTCGGCCGCAGGAAGTCGACCTCGACCGGGCCGAGCATCAGCCTTCCCACGAGCAGCGCCAGGATGACGACAACCAGAAGGACTATCGCCGCCGCGCCCCGCCATATCCAACGAACTATCGCCAAGAGCACCTATCCGTCTGCCGCCCGACGCGGCTTGACCAGGACGGCGCAACTCAGCAGTGTCGTGCCTTCACAGGAAAAACGAGCCATCCCCCGTGCAAGACTTAGCCTTGCCAATCGATCTGGACAAGCTCCCGAAGCCGTTCGACACGGCGATGGCGCAGCAGAAACTCGCCGGCTGGCGAGCCCAAGTCGCCGGCGAGCACGCCGCGCTGGCCGAAATGGCCACCCGGCCGGCCGTCGAAGGCCTGATGCTGGCGGTGTTCGGCAACAGCCCGTTCCTGTCCGCCTGCGCGCTCAAGTGCCCGGAAACGCTAGAAGTCCTGTTGGCCAAGGGCCCGGATGTGGCGATGGAGCAAGTCATCCTCGGGCTTCGGGCGAGCCTGCCGGAGATCGACACGCAGGACGCCTTCATGCGGGCGCTGCGTCAGGCGCGGACCAGGGTCGCGCTGATCACCGGCCTCGCCGATGTATCCGGCGCCTGGACGCTGGAGCAGGTCACCACCGCGCTGAGCGACTTCGCCGAGCTGGCGGTCGATCACGCCGTCGCCCACGTGCTGCGGGCGCGCATGGCCGCCGGCGACCTGGAATGGACACTGGAGAAGGGTTCTCCCGCGACGCCGGACCTCGCGCGCAAGGCCGGTTACATCGTGCTGGGCATGGGCAAGCTGGGCGGCCGCGAACTCAACTATTCCAGCGACGTCGACCTGATCGTGCTGTTCGACACGGAAGTGGTCCGCTACACCGGCCGGCGTGACGCCCACGACTGCTTCATCCGCATGACCCGCGACCTGGTGAAGCTGCTGCAGGAGCGCACCGCGGACGGCTACGTGTTCCGCGTCGACCTGCAGCTTCGCCCCGATCCGGGCGCGACGCCGGTCGCCATCTCGGTGGACGCGGCGGAGATCTACTATCAGAGCGTCGGCCTGAACTGGGAACGGGCCGCCATGATCAAGGCGCGGCCGGTCGGCGGCGACCTGGACGCGGGGCGCGGCTTCCTTGACAGGATCAAGGCCTTCGTCTGGCGCAAGCATCTGGACTATGTGGCGCTGGAAGATATCCACGCCATGAAGTCCCGCATCCACAGCCATCACCGCCACCAGGGCATCCGCGTGGCCGGCCAGGACGTCAAGCTCGGACCGGGCGGTATCCGCGAGATCGAATTCTTCGTCAGCGCCCACCAGCTCATCTCGGGTGGTCGGACGCCGGAGCTGCGGGTGAAACAGACCACCGCCGGGCTGGAAGTGCTGCGCCGCCTCGGCACCATCTCGGACGAGGACGCGGCCGAACTGACCGGCGCCTACCGCTTCCTGCGCACGGTCGAGCACCGGCTGCAGATGATCCGGGATGAGCAGACCCACAAGGTTCCCGACAGGCCGGAAGGCGTCGCCGCCCTCGCCGTCTTCCTGGGCTATGCGACGCCGGCCGACTTCGAGGCCGACATGCTGCGTCACCTGGGCAATGTGCGGCGGCGCTACGACGACCTGTTCAGCGACGCGCACACGGTGAGCGAGGACGAGCGCTGGAGCCGGCTGTTCGACGCGGCCGATCCGTCGGCCGAGATGCTGGGCGACATCGCGGCGCTGGGCTTCGAGGCGCCCGACGCGGTCGTCGAGATGGTGCGCTCATGGTCGACGGGACGGTTCCGCGCGCTGCGCACCGAACGGGCGCGGGCGCTGCTTAAGATCCTCATCCCGGTGATCCTCGACGCCTTCGGCAAGACCGCCGAGCCGACCAAGGCGCTGCAGCGCTTCAACGACTTCCTGTCGCGGCTGCCATCGGGCGTGCAGTTGCTGACCCTGTTCCAGGCCAACCCCAAGCTGCTGGAGCTGGTGGCCGAAATCCTGGGGACGGCGCCGGCGCTGTCCGACTTCCTCGCCCACAACCACCTGCTGCTCGATTCCGTGCTCAGCCCGGGCTTCATGACGAGGCTGCCGGGCGAGCGCGAGCTGGAGCAGGACCTGGACCGGGCGCTGTCCGCCGCCGCCGACTTCCAGGACGTGATGGACCTGTCGCGGCGCTGGGCCAACGAGCGCAAGTTCCAGATCGGCGTCCAGTTGCTCCATGGCATCAT
>JBKJNE010000121.1:0-4816 GCA_046596015.1 Alphaproteobacteria bacterium | reverse complement strand
GTTTGTTTCCGACACGGAGCTCACGCCCGCGCAGGAAATCGCCGCCCTCGTCGAGCGCTCGCGCAAGGCGCAGGCTCAGATCGAGAACTACACCCAGGCCCAGGTCGACGCGCTGATCCGCGCCATGGTCTGGGCCGTCGCCAAGCCGGGCGTCGCCGAGAAGATCGCCCAGTTTACCGTTGATGAGACCCAGCTGGGCAACTACGACGGCAAGTTCCTCAAGATTTCGCGCAAGACCCGCGCCACCCTGATGGACATCATCGACGACAAGTCGGTGGGCATTCTGGAAGAGGACAAAGAGCGCAACATCATCAAGATCGCCAAGCCGGTCGGCGTCATCGGCGCCCTGGCGCCATCGACCAATCCGGAAGCGACCCCGGTGATCAAGGCGATCCACGCCGTGAAGGGCCGCAACTCCATCATCGTGGCGCCGCACCCGCGCGCCAAGCTGACCAACAAGATGATCTGCGACCTGATGCGCGAGGCGATCGTCGCCATGGGGGCGCCGGCCGACCTGGTCATCGGTATCGACACCCCGTCGCTCGAGAAGACCAACGAGCTGATGAAGCAGTGCGACCGCATCCTGGCCACCGGTGGCGGCGCCATGGTCACCGCGGCCTATTCGTCGGGCACCCCGGCGCTGGGCGTGGGCGTTGGCAACGCGGTCATCACCGTCGACGACACCGCCGACCTGGATGACGCGGCCGAGAAGATCCGCATCTCCAAGACCCTCGACCTGGCGGCCTCGTGCTCGTCGGACAACTCGGTCGTGCTGGTCGACAAGATCTACGACCAGATGCTCGCCAAGCTCGAAGGCAAGGGCGGCTACACCGTCAATGCCGCCGAGAAGGACAAGCTGCAGCACACCATCTGGCATGACGGCCACCTGAACACGGCCATCGTCGCCCAGCCGGCTTCCAAGATCGCCGAGATGGCCGGCATCAACCTGCCGGAAGGCAAGACCTTCTTCATCGTGCCGGAAACCGGCTACGGCCCGGATCACCCGTTCTCGGGCGAGAAGCTGTCGGTGGTCATGGCGCTCTACCGCGTGAAGGACATCGACGAGGCCATCCTGAAGACCAACCAGATCCAGTCCTATCAGGGCCAGGGCCACTCGTGCGGCATCTACTCGAACAGCGACGAGAACATCCTGAAGCTGGCCAACGCGACCAAGACCTCGCGCGTCATGGTCAACCAGCCGCAGGCCGCGTCGAACTCAGGCAACCTGTGGAACGGCATGCGCCAGACCTTCTCGCTGGGCTGCGGCTCGTGGGGTGGCAACGGCACCAACAACAACATCTCGTGGCGTGACCTGATCAACGAGACCTGGGTCTCCAAGCCGCTGGCCGTGACCAAGGTGATCCCGCCGGACGAAGAACTGTTCGGCAAGGACATCATCGAGAAGTTCGCCAGCTAGGCCTTTACGACGATCGTCGGGCGCCCCGGTTCTCGCAGGAGGGCCGGGGCGCTGTCGTTTCGGCGGGCGCGATTCGGCCGGATCGCCGCTTTTCTGCCTTTTGTCGCGCCGACCGCCCATGTATGAATTGCCCCGCGAATAATGGGCTCGCGCAAGGCCGCGCGACCGCCGGAGGATCGAATGGATTTTGAACTGAACGAAGACCAGCGCCTGTTCCAGGACACGGCGCGCGCCTTCGCCAAGGACGTGCTGGAGCCGAA
Source organism: Alphaproteobacteria bacterium (assembly GCA_046596015.1). Taxonomy (GTDB): domain Bacteria; phylum Pseudomonadota; class Alphaproteobacteria; order SMXS01; family SMXS01; genus RI-34. The sequence goes on along the minus strand of JBKJNE010000121.1, from coordinate 3,139 downwards.
CGCGGCCCACTGGGACGAGGAGTCCCACTTCCCGGTGGCCGAACTGCGGCAGGCGGCCGAGCTGGGCTTCGCTGGCATCTATGTGCGCGACGACGTGGGCGGCGTCGGTCTCGGGCGTCTGGAATCCACCATCATCTTCGAGGAGCTCTCGGCGGCCTGCCCGTCGACGGCGGCATTCATCTCGATCCACAACATGGCGTCGTGGATGATCGACAACTGGGGCACCGAGGAGCAGCGCCGGAAGTGGCTGCCGCGGCTGACCACCATGGAGTTGATCGCCTCCTATGCGCTGACCGAGCCGGGCGCAGGCTCCGATGCGTCGAGCCTGCGCACCAAGGCGGTGCGCGATGGCGACCACTATGTGCTGAACGGCTCGAAGGCGTTCATCTCCGGCGGCGGCAGATCCGACATCTATGTCTGCATGGTCCGAACCGGCGAGGACGGCCCCAAGGGCATCTCCTGCGTCGTCGTCGAGAACGGCACGCCAGGCCTGTCGTTCGGCGCCCAGGAAAAGAAGATGGGCTGGAAGTCGCAGCCGACCTCGGCGGTGATCTTCGACAATTGCCGCATCCCCGTCGCCAACCGCATCGGCGCGGAGGGCGAGGGCTTCAAGATCGCCATGATGGGATTGGATGGCGGGCGTCTCAACATCGGCGCCTGCTCGCTGGGCGGCGCGCGCGCCTGCCTGGAGCGGGCGATTTCATACACGAAGGAGCGCAGGCAGTTCGGCCAGGCCATCGCCGACTTCCAGGCGACCCAGTTCAAGCTGGCCGACATGGCGACCGATCTGGAAGCGGCGCGTCTGATGATCCGCTCGGCCGCGGTCGCGGTGAACGAGAAGCTGCCGGGCGCCACCACCAAGGCCGCCATGGCCAAGCGCTTCGCCACCGACGTGTGCTTCGACATCGTCAACGACGCGTTGCAGCTTCACGGCGGTTACGGCTACATCAAGGAGTACCCGATCGAGCGCTTCCTGCGCGATTTGCGGGTGCACCAGATCCTCGAGGGCACCAACGAGATCATGCGGGTGATCATCTCCCGCCAGATCCTCAAGGACGGCTGATCCATTTTCTGACATCGAAGGGGAAGACATGACCGGCGAACCAGAGGTCCTGTTCGAGAAGCGCGGCGGCATCGGCCTGATCACCCTCAACCGGCCCAAGGCGCTCAACGCGCTGAACCAGCCCATGGTGCTGGAGATCCACCCGAAGATGATCGAGTGGGCGAGCGATCCGGACGTGAAGGCGGTACTGATCGTCGGCGCCGGCGACCGCGCGTTCTGCGCCGGCGGCGACATCCTGTGGCTGCGCAACAACGGCCTCGAGAACCGCCCCAACGCGCTCGGCTTCTACTCGGACGAATACCGGCTGAACCGCTACATCAAGAACTACCCCAAGCCTTATATCGCGTTCATCGACGGCATCACCATGGGTGGCGGCTGCGGCCTGTCGGTGCACGGGGATTTCCGCGTCGCCACCGAGCGCACCATGTACGCCATGCCCGAGACCGGCATCGGCCTGTTCCCGGATGTCGGCGGCAGCTATTTCATGCCGCGCTGTCCCGGCGAGACCGGCATGTATTCGGCGCTGACCGGCGACCGGCTAAAGCCCGCCGACGCACTGCATCTGGGCATCGCGACGACCTATACGCCGTCGGCGAAGCTGCCCGAGCTGCAGCAGGCGCTCGAAACCAGCGACCTCAAGGATAAGGCGGTCATCGAGGGCATCCTCAAGAGCTTCCACGAGGATCCGGGCACGTCGGAGGTGAAGCTGCTGGAAGGCCAGATCGACGTGGTATTCCGCGAAAAGTCGGTGGAGGACATCATCGAGACGCTGAAGCTCAACGGCTCCAACTGGGCGCTCAAGACGCTCGACACCCTGAGCAAGAAATCGCCCACCAGCCTGAAGCTCACATTCCAGCAAATGCGCCGGGGCGCCCAGTCGAATTTCGATGACTGCATGCGGATGGAATACCGTATGGTCACCCGCACCATGGACGGGCACGACTTCTACGAGGGCGTGCGCGCCGTGATCGTCGACAAGGACAACGCGCCAAAATGGGCGCCGGATAGCCTGGGCCACGTTCCGGACTCCGAAATCGACGCCTATTTCGCGCCGCTCGGCAAAAGCGACCTCCATTTCGAAGGCTCGCCGGGCGAGCGGGTCGACTAGATATTCATCAGGCGGAACGCTGCCGCAGAGCGGCGTCCGCGCGCTGGCTAGACGAGGGAGGCGTCCCTCAAACGGGAGAGAGACATGGCGAAGATCGGATTCATCGGCCTCGGCAACATGGGCGGCCACATGGCCAACAACCTGCTGAAGGCCGGGCACAGCCTGAAGGCGTTCGACCTGTCGAAGGACGCGGTCGATCGCGCGGTGGCGCACGGCGCCATCGCCGTGCCGACGGCGGCCGATGCGGCCAAGGACGTCGACGTCGTGGTCAGCATGCTGCCTGCCGGCAAGCATGTCCGCAGCGTCTACGGCGACGCCGGCGGCGTGTTCGACAACGCCGCGCCGGGCACGCTGATCATCGACAGCTCGACCATCGACGTGCAGTCGGCCCGCGACGTGATCGCGCTGGCCGTGAAGAAGGGCCTGGATATGGTCGACGCGCCGGTCAGCGGCGGCGTCGGCGGCGCCCAGGCCGGCACGCTCACCTTCATGGTCGGCGGCTCGCAGGAGGCGTTCAACAAGGCCAAGCCGATCCTCGACCTGATGGGCAAGAAGATCTTCTACGCCGGCGGGCCGGGCAACGGGCAGGCCGCCAAGATCGCCAACAACATGCTACTCGGCATCAGCATGATCGGCACCTCCGAGGCGTTCAACCTGGCCATGGCGCTGGGCCTCGACGCCAAGACCTTCTTCGACATCTCATCGGTCTCGTCCGGCCAGTGCTGGTCGATGACCTCCTACTGCCCGGCGCCCGGTCCGCTGCCGACGTCGCCCGCCAATAACGACTACAAGCCTGGCTTCGCCGTCGACATGATGCTGAAGGATCTTCGTCTGGCCAAGGAAGCCGCCGAGAGCGTCGGCGCCAACACGCCGCTGGGCCACCAGTCGGAAGAGCTCTACGGCAAGCTTTCGGCCGACGGCCATGGCGGCATGGATTTCTCCGGTATCATCAAGATGCTGGCCGGTCG
>JBKJNE010000079.1:0-3008 GCA_046596015.1 Alphaproteobacteria bacterium | reverse complement strand
CGTCGGGACGACCTTTTCTCCGAGCATCACCAGCAGCAGCGACTGTTTGAGGGCGTCGGGCGTGATATCCCGCAACAGATAGCCGCTCGCGCCGGCCTTCATGGCGGCGACGAGTTGTGGCAGCGAGAAGTTGTCCGACAGCACGAGGACGGGAACTTCACCCGGCATCTCGCATAGCCGCGCGAGTTCCCGCGCTTCGTCGCTTTCCGGCCCGAGCCCCGTCTCGATGGAAAGAAGAATGAGCGCGGGCTTCTGGACGACCATGGAATGGGCATCGACCAACCCCGCGTGAGGTGCCTCGAGCGTGACCTCGAACGGTGAATCCGTGATCAGCATCGCCAGCCCCTGCCTGAAGAGACGGCTGCGCTCAACTATCCAGATTCCATGATTGGCCATAGTGCCCCTCGCCGAGACCCCGCTCGCCGAACAAAACGCCCAAATACCGGCGCCATTCCCCGAAATATATGGTAAATGTGTTAATATTTGATGATTACGATTAAGGTCTGTCATGGCGGGGCCACAGATAAAGTTACTTCAACAATTGGTATCGATCAAACGGCAGAACTGCGTGCAAATGCAACTATTTGCTGAAGGTGTGTGGGCAGGGATGCGCCATCCTGCATCCGAATACCGGATGCAGGATGGTTGAAGCGCTTTCCTGTAGGGATATATTACTCGGCGGCCTGTCGGACCGGCGAGAACAGGCTGTTGAGGTCGTCGTTGCTGGTGTCGAGCAGCTTCTGCACCCAGCCGTGGAACACCTGCCCGCCGCCCTCGTTGCGGCCGAAATAGACGTACTCCGTCATGCCGGCGTCGAGCGCCTTCTGCTGGCGCAGGCCGGTGCCGTAGTCCTCGTGCTGCACGACATATTCCAGCAGCTTGAACTGGTCTTCGAGGCCCTGGCGGGTCTCATCCGTCAGCGGCTTCTCCGACAGGTACATCTGGGTGGTGAAGCTTTCGCCCACCTTCTCGCCCGGGAATAGCTGCGAGATCATCACGCCCCGCTGGCCGCCGTAGAATGTGGCGATGGAGATGTGCGGGAAGATCGTCCACACGCCGTTCATCAGCGCTTCCGTAGGCCACTCGCTGGTCTCCTTCTGCGCCAGGTCGGCCAGGTCCAGGCCCTCCGGCATCGGCAGGACGGTGGATGGCGCGCTCACCCGCGTGTGCGGTCCGAAGGAATAGAACAGCGCGCGGTTCGGAATGTTGCGCCCGAACGTCTCTCCGTGCAGCACCGGCAGGTGGTAGAAGTCCAGGTAGCCGTCATAGGCGATCTTCCAGTTCGGGCCGTTCAGCGTCCGGCTCTGGAAGAACTGCCAGCTTTCCAGGCCGAAGCCCTCGAGCAGCGTGTCGTAGCCGGACAGGAAGGCGTCGATGTCGAGAGTGGAGTTCGGGTCCAGGATCGCCCAGATCAGTCCCGCCTTCTCCAGCACCGGGAACGGCTTCAGGCCCAGTTCGTCGGTATTCACCTCGCCGAAGTCATCGCGCGAGGCAACGCCGATCAACTCGCCGTCGCGGTTGAACGTCCAGCCGTGATAGCCGCAGATGAACCGCGACGCGTTGCCCGAGCCCTGCGCCACGGCGGTGCCGCGATGGGTGCACGAGTTCAGGAAGGCGCGGACCTTGCCGTCCTTGCCGCGGGTCAGCAGCACGGGCACGCCGATCGCGTCCATGGCCTTGTAGTCGCCCGGGTTCGGCAGCTCGGCGGTCGGCGCCAGCATCAACGGCATCCGCTTGAAGATCAGCTTCTTCTCGCGCTCGAAGCGCTCCGGGTCGGTGTAGATGTCGGCCTTCACCTTCAATACTTCCGGCGCCTGGCGCATGGTGCCGGCCTTGCCGTGCTCCAGCGCATCCTTGGTCATCTCGATGAGCGTGGCTCTATCCATCCTGCGTCTCCTGAAAAATCCGGTCGGCATTCCCTGCGAAGGCAAGATCATCGGGTTAAGGGGAAGGATTGTCAATATAACGAGCGTTGGATTTACGCCATGGTTGAGAGGGCGATTTTCTCGCGCCCCTGCATAATTGGCCATTAACCTTCTTGATCGACTGATCTATAAATTAACGTCAGTCCTTGGAGACGCCACCCATGCTCTCACACGGCCCCGTCGAAGACCGCGTCGCCATTCGCGAGCTCGCCGAGCGCTATTGCGACGGCATCAACAGGTTCGACGCCGATGTCTGGGGCTCCACCTGGGCGGAGGATGGGGCGTGGTTCCACGCCAATGTCCGTACCGAGGGCCGTGAGAAGATCGTGGCATCGTGGCTTGAATCCATGGAGCCGTTCGAGGCCACCGGCTTTTTCTGCCAGATGGGCGGCGTGCAGGTGGACGGGGACGGCGCGACGGGCCGCGTCTACAACCATCAGATCGCCCGGAAGAAGGACGGCCAGATCGTCCAGGGCGTGTATGTTTACGACGACACCTATGTGAAGCGCGACGGCCGCTGGCTGTTCAAGGAGCGGCTGCTGACGGTGCCGCTATTCGTTTAGGCGCCGCCCGTTGGGGACGGGACCGCGCCCTCGCTCAGGACGAAACGGGAGACGGACATGACGGAAATCATCACCCACCGCCTGGCCATCGACGGCAAGGATCCGCGCAACGCGCGCGGCGACCGGATTTCGCAGGACCGCTACTACTCGCGGGAGTGGATGCAGCGCGAATGGGACCACCTCTGGACCAAGGTGTGGCATATCGCCGGCCGCGAAAACGAGCTGCCGGAACCCGGCGACTATATCGTCCACGACTTCATGCACGAGTCCGTCATCATCGCCAAACAGGCGGACGGCGGCCTGAAGGGGTTCTACAACGCCTGCGGCCAGCGCGCCCAGAAGCTGGTGCGCGGCAACGGCTCCCAGGACAGCTGGACCTGCCCGTATCACGGCTGGGAATGGAGCACCGACGGCAGCCTGCTCGACGCCTGCGACCGCGACGATTTCCCGCAGGGAGATCCCGTCGGCAAGGTACGTCTGGTCGATGTGCGGGTCGATACCTGGGGCGGCTTCGTCTGGT
>JBKJNE010000545.1:0-2998 GCA_046596015.1 Alphaproteobacteria bacterium | reverse complement strand
GCAGAACCCTTCGGCGGCGCCCTGGATGGCATAGCCGCCGGCCTTGCCGTGCCATTCTCCCGACGCCAGGTAGGCGGCCAGTTCGGCCTCGCTCAGCCGCTTGAAGGTGACGGCGGTGTCGATGGTGCGGCGGCGCGCCTTGCCGTCGGGGCCGATCAGGGTGACGCCGGTAAAGACGTGGTGGCGGCGGCCGGACAGCAGCTCGAGGCAGCGCCGGGCCTCGGCCTCGGTCCCGGCCTTGGGCAGGATGCGGCGGCCGACGCCGACGACGGTGTCAGCGGCCAGCACGAAATCGCCGGGATAACCGGGCGCGGCGGCGGAGGCCTTCTCGTCGGCGAGGCGTTCGGCATGGGGACGCGGGAGTTCCCCCTTGCGCGGGGTCTCGTCAATTTCGGCGGGGGCGACGGCGTCCGGCGGCAGCAGCACCTGCTCGAGCAACTGCCTGCGCCGGGGCGATGCGCTGGCAAGCACCAGGCGGGCCGTCGGGTGGGTGCCGCCGGGCGTGGCCACGGCGGATTACTTGTAGCGGTAGGTGATCCGACCCTTGGTCAGGTCGTAGGGGGTCATTTCGACCAGCACCTTGTCGCCCTGCAGCTCTCGGATGCGGTGCTTGCGCATCTTGCCCGCGGTGTGCGCCAGCAGCTCGTGCTCATTGTCCAGCTTCACGCGGAACATCGCGTTGGGCAGCAATTCGATCACGGTGCCGGGAAACTCGAGCAGTTCTTCTTTCGCCATGGGCGGGTGTTCAAGCCTTTTCTGGTATCAAGGTGGCGTATAAATGAGCGAGGCGGCGCGGATATGCAAGGGTTTTGGCGCTCGCGCAAGGCTGCCACGGGCTCAGCGCGCGCAGTGGGCGTGGACCAGCGGCATCGCCTCGTTGATCGCCGTCTGGGTGGCGGCCAGCTCCTCGGGCGCCAGCTCGTGCCTATCGATCAGCCGCAGCACGTCGTCGCGGGTCGCCTTGCCGGTGCCGCCCAGCAGGATGAAGTCGGTGAACACCGCGTAGCGGACGACTCCCAGCGCCTCCTTCATGCCGTCGGCCTGGCACACGCAATATCCGCGGCTCTCGCCGTCCTTGACACACTCGGCGACGACGACTTCCTCGTAATCCGGCGTGCAGGACGCCACCAGCACGGCCGCGGCGATCAGCGCGGCGCGCCGGCCTAGCGGCACTTTTCCTCCGCCTTCATCAGCGGCGCCATCATGGCGAACTGGAACGCCATCAGGCGGGCGGGGCCTTCTTCCTTGAACAGCTTTTCCTGGGCTTCCTCGGCGCCGATGTTTTCGTTCATCTGCATCCGGGTCATCTTGATCAGCAATTCGCGGTCCGAGTCACTGGTGTCGGCGACCAGCGACTCCGCGCGGCAGCTGCAATAGGTCTTGCCGCCACCTTCCTTGACGCAGGCATCGACCAGCACGCCGTCGTCGCCGCTGCCACAGGCCGCCAGCAGGACGGGCAACAGGGTGAGGCCGAAACGGATGGCGCGCGGCATAGGCGTCTCCTGTAAAGCGCTGTCCACCTTTTTAGCCTGAAGGGGCGTATCCGGTCGAGAACCGTTCCTTGATCCGTCGCATCAGCGTATCGCGCACGTCGCGGTAGGCATCGAGGATCTGCTCGCGGCTGCCGGTCATCAGCGTCGGGTCCATGGTCGGCCAGTATTCCACGTCGCAGGCCATGGTGCGGGTCAGCTCCATGGCGTTGTGCTGGGCCTCGGGGGTCAGGGTGATGACCAGGTCGAACGAGCTGTCCTCCAGGTCGTCGAAGCTCCTGGGCTTGTGCTTTTCCATGTCGACGCCGATCTCGTCCATCACCGCCACCATGAACGGGTCCGGTTCGCCGGCGCGCACGCCCGCCGAATCGAAGAAGATCTTCTTGCCGAACAGGTAGCGCGCGATGCCCAGCGCCATGGGCGAGCGGACGGCGTTGAGGTTGCAGGCGAACAGCACGCTGTCCGGCAGGTCCTCGTCGTGCCGGGGTTCGCTCATGCGGCGTCAGCCCCGGATATGCAGGACGCAGATCAGCGTGAACAGCCGGCGGGCGGTGGCCAGGTCCATGTCGACCTGCTGGGCCAACCGCTCGCGCAGCATCTCCGATCCCTCGTTGTGGAGGCCGCGCCGGCCCATGTCGATGGCCTCGATCTGCGACGGGCTGGAGGTCTTGATGGCGCTGAAATAGCTCTCGCAGACCAGGAAGTAGTCCTTGATGATCCGGCGGAAGGGTGACACCTGCAGCCGGATCTCCTCCAGCGGATTGGCGCCCTCATCGCGCACCTCCACGATCAGCCGGGTTTCCTCGAGCCGCAGGACCAGATCGTAGGGGCCGGGCACCGACTTCAGACCGAACTGGTTCTCTTCCAGCAGATCGAACATGGCGACCTTGCGCTCGTGCTCGATGTCCGCGTTACGGCGGACGATCGATTTCTCGTCGAGCTTGATCCTGATGATGTCGCCTGGCATGCGCGCACGCTAAAGCGGAACGACCCGCAACGGAACCGTGAATACGGCCTAACGCCGCCGGATTTCCATGGAAAGGGCGTGGGCGTCGAGGCCTTCCAGATGCGCGAGGGCCTCGGCGGCTGGCGCGATGGCGGCGAGGCTTTTGGCATCGCACGAGATCAGCGAGGTGCGCTTCATGAAGTCGAGCACCGACAGGCCGGAGGCGAAGCGGGCGGTGCGCGACGTGGGCAGCACGTGGTTGGGCCCGGCGATGTAGTCGCCGATGGCCTCGGGCGTGTGGCGGCCCAGGAAGATGGCGCCGGCGTGCCGGACCATGCCCGCGATCCGTTGCGGGTCCTCGACCGCCAGTTCAAGATGCTCGGGCGCCACCCGATCGACCAGTGCGGCGGCGTCGTCCAGATGGCGCACGACGATGACCGCGCCATTGGCGTTCCACGAGGCGCGGGCGATCTCGGTGCGGCTCAGGCGCTGCAGGTGAATCTCGATGGCGCGCTCGACGGCATCGGCGAAGGCCGCGTCGTCGGTGATCAGGATGGACTGG
>JBKJNE010000332.1:0-7066 GCA_046596015.1 Alphaproteobacteria bacterium | reverse complement strand
CACAGTGGTGAGAAGCCGGGACGGCGCAGCGGCAGCGCCCAACTCGCCGGGGCGGAACGACCGCTCGCGGGGGCAGCGGGACGTGGCGCGGCGAGCACCAGCCATGCCCCGGTCAGCAGTAGCAGCGCGGCCAGCACGGCGCTGGTGGCGGCCATCCCGGCGAATTGGGGCGCCAGGGCACCGAGCAGCATGCCGGCGAGGCCAAACCCCTCGCGCACGCCGACCACGCGGGCGCGCGCGGCGGGCGCGGAGGCAAGTTCGACGCCCCATGCATGGTAGGCGATGGAGCCCAGGCTGAAGCCGGCGAAGCTGAGCAGCAGCATGCCCAGCAGCCAGGCCGAGGCGGCCAGCGGCTCGAATGGCGGGGCGAGGAACAGCCCGGCGAATCCGCACGCCACCAGCGGCACCGACAGGACAATCGCCGGTCCGTAGCCCTTCGCGGCGCGCATGTGGTCGATCCAGCGGCCGATCAGCGGATCGGCGACGGCGTCGGCAAGGCGGGAGACCAGCAGCAACACCCCGATCAGCGCGAGGCCCAAGCCGTGTTGGCGCGCATAGAAGTCCGGCAGCGTCACGTAGAGCGGCAGCGCCAGGAAGCCCAGCGGCAGGCCGAACGCGCCATAGGAGGCCAGCGCCAGCGGCGGCATGCCGGATATGGACCGGGCCGGCGCTGCGGCTGTCAAGGAGAACGGGCCTGTCCGAGCAGGGCGGCGCGCATGTCGGGCGCACGGCTGTCGGGATGCAGCCAGATGGCGAAGAAGGCATAGGCGAACTCGGCGCCCTCGACCCGGCCTATGGGCGCGCCGTTCTTCAGGAACAGGGTGTAGCCCTCCGGGCGGTAGATGCCGGTCAGGTGGTCGCCCTTGCGCACGTCGGGAAGCAGCCCCTCGAGCGTCGCTTCCCACCTGCGGCGCTGCGTGTCGTCGCTCAGGCTGAGTCGTTCCATTTCCTTGCGCGTGCGTTTGGCGATGGCCGAGCCCTTGAAGTCGCGGGCGTAACGCAGGTCGAGGGCATAGGGACGGTCGGCGACGATGGCCTTGCCCAGGCCACCGGGTCCAACGAACAGGCGTGCGTCGTAGATGTGGAAGCCGAGCATTTTCAGCGAGCTGGCGCCGGACAGGCGCGCCTCGGGGATGGTTTCGCGCACCATGGCCTCGACCACCGTCTTATGTGCGAGCGAGGCAGCCGCGAGCGTCGGCACCGCGAGGCCCAGGGACAGAAAAAACAGCGTGGCCAGAGCGAGTTTACGGAGCGGCATGGTGTTTTCCATGCTGCCTTTACGCAGCGGAGCCGTGTTCGGATCTGCCGGAAAGCGGACGATTGCGATGGAAAATGCCAGTCCTTGGGCACCGTCTTGCGCGGCGCTCGACGCACCGATCAGCCCAGGGGCTGGTTGCGGGTCTCGCGCAGGCCGAGCGTGGCCAGCAGGCTCAACGCGGCGGCGGCGGTCAGATAGGCGCCGACCAGATGCAGGCCGCCGCGGTCCGCCAGCATCTGCGCGATCATCGGCGCGAAGGACGCGCCCAGGATGCCACCCAGATTGTAGGTGACCGACGCACCGGTATAGCGCACCCGGGTGGGAAACAGCTCGGACAGCACCGCGCCCATCGGGCCGAAGATCAGGCCCATGCAGAACAGCGCCATGCACAGGAACGCGGCGACCTCGACCGTCGAGCCGCTCGACAGCATGGGGGCGAGCAGGAAGCCCATGGCGCCGGTCGCCACCAGACCGGCCAGCAGCACGGGCTTGCGGCCGACCTTGTCGCTCAGCCAGGCCGAGATCGGGATGCCGGCCGCCATGAACAGGATCGCCAGGCACAGCAGGCCCAGGAAATCCTCGCGGCTATAGCCCAGGTTCTTGGTGCCATAGCCCAGCGAAAACACGGTCGACAGGTAGAACACCGCATAGCAGGCGACCATGGCCAGCGTGCCCAGGATGGTGTCGCGCCAGTACTTGCCCAGCAGCGTCCCCAGCGGCACCCGCTGTTTCTCGCCCTTGTCCATGGCGTCGCGGAACAGCGGCGTCTCGGTCAGCTTCAGCCGGACATAGAGGCCCACCGCCAGCAGCACCGCGCTCATCAGGAACGGAATGCGCCAGCCCCAGCTTCGGAACTGCTCGTCGTCGAGTCCTGCGGCCAGCACCAGGAACAGGCCGTTGGCGGCGATGAAGCCGACGGGCGCGCCGAGCTGCGGGAACATGCCGAACCACGCCCGCTTTCCCGGCGGCGCGTTCTCCACGGCGAGCAGGGCCGCGCCACCCCATTCGCCGCCCAGGCCGATGCCCTGGCCGAAGCGCAGCACGCACAGCAGGATGGGCGCGGCGAGCCCGATCGAGGCATGGGTCGGCAGCAGGCCGACCAGCGTGGTCGAGATGCCCATGATCATCAGCGAGGCCACCAGCGTCGACTTGCGTCCGATGCGGTCGCCGAAATGACCGAACAGCGCCGAGCCCAGCGGCCGGGCGATGAAGGCGATGCTGAACGTGGCGAAGGACAGCAACTGCTGGGCGCTGGTCGATTCCTGGGGGAAGAACAGCGGCCCGAACACCAGCGCGGCGGCGGTCGCATAGACGTAGAAGTCATAAAACTCGATCGCCGTGCCGATGAAGCTGGCGACGACGATCCTACCGGTCGTATTGGCGGGCGTGGCCTGGGCGGCTGCCGTGGACATACTGATCTTCCCCGCTGGAGCGGTTTCAGCTGGTGCTCAACCGCTCCGGGATCTTGTCGCCGCGTCTTTCGGACGCCAAGGCGATTCCGCCTTGGCTGAAGGCGCTCTAAACGCCCAGAACCATTGCATTACCGGATGCGCCGCGCAATAGGCCCGGCCCATCGGCGCCGGACCGCGCCCGTGACATAGCGAACCGGCCGGTGCGCGCGCTGGATCGCGCCGAGGACGATGTTCGCCGGTCCATAGGTCCAGGAGAGGCAGGTGGAGGATGGCAGCACCAGATAGCGCACGATTTCCAGCCAGGCGCCGACGTCGATGCCAGGGGCGCCGAGCGCGCGGCGGGCGGCGCCGAGGCCGGTGAAGGCGCCGTCGACAGCTGCTTCCCGGTCGAGCCGGCCGGCGCGGCCGGCTTCCACGTCCAGCGCGGCCAGCACCTCTCGCGGGATGTACCCGCCAAGGGCGTCGGCTAGATACCGGCATAGCAGCGAAAATGGCAGCGCAAGCCGGCGCGTCACGGTCTCGGCCAGGAATACCGGCCAGTCCACGACGGGTAGGGTCAGAAAGGCATCGTCCGCCCATCTCAGATTGGCCCGCTCGCGCGTCGAGGCAGCCCGCGAGAGCGCCATCATCAGCCGGTCGGTGGCGCAGGCGCAGGACGTCGCTCTGCCGCCGAGATCGAGAGGCGCCGCGCGCCGCACCACGCCGCCATCCAGAACCTGGTGATGGGGATGGAAGGCGATATCACGCAACAGGTTCAGGGCCAGGCCATCGGTGTGGCGGAATGCCGTGCGCGCCAGGTCGAGCGGGGTAAATCCGGCCCGCGCCAGCGCGGCTGCCGCCGGGGCGCGGTCCTGCCCGGATACCAGCAGCTCGATGGCGTGGCAATGGCGCAGGGCCGGTGCCGCATAGACCGTATGGGCAGCCACCAGTCCGCCCAGCAGCGTGAACGGAATGCGGTCCGCCTCCAGCGCGTCCAGCACCCTGGCCAGGATCGCGGCGATCAGGCCGGTGCGCAGTTCCTCGCGCAGCGCCGACGCCTTCAGATAGATGCCCAGGCCGTCCGGCCCGGGAAAGCCATGGGCGCGCGCCGCCGCGTCGACCAGCGGCAACAGGCCCTTCAGACCGCGGGTCTCGGTCTCGAGCGCCGCCTTGGGATCGCCGACGGCGCCGCACCATGCATCCCACGCGGCGCGGGCAGGGCCCGCGTCCAGCAGGCAGGCGCGCAGCAGCAGGGTGTCGGCGCGGTCCGGCAGGATGGCGGCGGCGATGGCCGCGTTCAGGCCGCGGCGGGCGGGCGGGCTCATGGGGATGGGCGGCGCAGGCGGGCCAGCCGGGAGCGAGCGACCCGAAGCCGCTCATCCGGCTCCTCGCCGGCCCGGTGCCGGCTCATGTTGTTGTCGTGGATGCGCCGCCGGGCCAGCACGTCGGGAAGGATCTCGATGACGGCGCCGGAGTCACCGGCGCGCAGCAGCCACTCGGTCCAGTCCAGATGCCGGAGGGCTTCGTCGAGCAAGCCTACCCGGTCGAAGACGGTTCGCCGCATCATCGTGACGGAAATGCCGCCGGTCTGTGCCGATCCATTGAAGGCGTCATCCAGCGTTGCCGCTTCGTGCTCCAGCCCGGAAACCCACCAGTGTTGCGCCCGCGACAGGCAAACCTGAAGCTCAGGCCGCGCCTCGAACCGGGCCATCTGCGCCTCCAGTCTGTGCGGAAGCCACTCGTCGTCCGAGTCCAGGAAGGCGACAAATTCCCCTCGTGCTATCCGCAGCCCAGCATTGCGGGCGGCGGCTGGTCCGGCATTTTCCTGCCGCAGAGCGTGGACGCGCGTGCCCATGGCGCCGATCACGTCCGGCGTGCCGTCCGTGGAGCCGTCATCGACAACGATGATCTCGATCGGACGCCAGCTCTGGGCCTCGATGCTGGCGATGGCGTCCTGAAGAAAGGGCGCGCCGTTGAACACCGGCACCACGCAACTGACCAGCGGGTGTCCGGTCATCGGCCCGGCCGTCAGCGGGGTGCCGCCGGGAGCGGAGGATCGAGCGCCAGCAGGTCGGCCATATCGTCGTAACGGTTCAGCACGGGGGCGGTGTAGGTGGCGGGCGCGGCCAGACCGGCGCCGGCCGGCAAGGAGGATGGCGCTTCGAGGGACGGAACGACCAGTTCCTGGGCTACCAGTTCGCCCAGCAGCCGGCCGATGTCGGCCCGCGCCATGTCGCGGTCGATGCCATAACGGCTGGCGATGCCATCGATGATCGCGTCGGCGTCGTTGCCCGCTGCGATGTCTTCCCACACCAGGCAGCCGATCCCGTCCATGCTGTAATAGACGCCGGTGCCCAGGTGAATGATGACGGCTTCACCATCCATCACCTTGGCCGTAACCTGCGGCTCATTGAGCCGGAACCTGCCGTCCATCAAAAGCGTCCCTCTCGTTTCAACGCCTCAATATCATGGCCACGCCGGCAGGAAAACGCTCTATCGCACCCGGCGGATCATCCCCGCGCGGCGATGCGGCGATAGAGCCTGTCGAGCGCATCGACGACCGTGTCCATGCCGAACAATCGTTGGGCGCGGTCTCGGCCGCGCAGGCCCATTGCGGCAAGGCCCGCAGGGTCGGACAGCATGGCGATCGCGGCCTCGGCCAGCGCGGCCGCATCGTCGCCCGGCACCAGCCGTCCGGTCACACCGTCCTCCACGGCCTCGCGCAGTCCGCCGACGGCGGCCGCCAGCATGGGCTTCGACTGCAATGCCGCTTCCACCGCAACCAGGCCGAAGGGTTCCTGCCAGCGGGACGGCATGATCACGAGCGTGGCGCGGGCCATCAGCGCCGGCATGTCGTCGGGCTGGACCCAACCGATGAAATCGATGGACTCCGCGACACCCAGGCTCCGGGCCTGCCGCTCCAGCGCCTCACGCTCCGGTCCGTCACCGGCCATGGTCATGCGCGCCGAGGGAAAATGCCGAAGGATGGCGGCGAAGGCCGCAACGGCAAGGTCCATGCCCTTTTCGGGCACCAGCCTGCCGGCGCAAAGCAGGTGGGGCGCGTCGTGCGATGCTGTGACCGGGGCCGGGTCGGCCCGGGGTGCCTCGACGCCGTAATGGATCAAGGAACTGCGGCCGGCCACGGCCGGGGCGGCCATCCGGGCGTCCTCCAGCACCGCCTGCGAGTGTGCGACCACCCAGTCGGACCGGTCGAAGATGTCCCCCAACAGGGTGCCGGCACCGCCGCGCAGGCCGCTGACCGGTCCATGGAGCGTGGTCACCGTGCGCGCGGGCGCCGCCTGCGCCGTCTTCAGGTGGTAGAGAGCCATGGGTCCGCTGAAATTCAGGTGCACGATGTCCGGCGCGATGCGCTGCTTGAGGGCCCGGACCTTCCGCAAATTCTCCATCAGCAGTCCGGGGTCGCCGCGCGACATGGCCGCGCGCAGCGGCAGCCGGCGGATGACGATGCCGTCCATGTCCTCGTGGTCCGGCAACGCGCCATCGGCGTCACCCGTCAGCACATGGATGTCGTAACCCCGCGCGGCCAGGCGAGGCAGCAGGGCATGGCTGAATGTCTCGATGCCGCCGATACTGGGCCACAGGACTTCGGCCCAGTAGAACAGCCTGGGTGGCGTCGTCATCGTTCCTCCGCTTCGTTGACCGGCTCGAGCGTGTCGAACAGGGCGTTGACCGCGCCGGGAATGGCGGCGACGTCCCGGCCCAGCTCCAGCCAGTAGCACGGCACGCTTTCGATCAGGCCGGCGACCCGTTCCATGGCGTCATGGTCGATGATGGGCCGCGACATGATCGAACTGGGCGCCATGGAGAGCAGGGCCTGCCCCTTGCGCGCCGGGCGGAAGATGGTCTCGGGACGGTCGACGATCCTGGGCAGCACAACCGCGCCGATCAGCACGCGCGCGGCCATGCGGGCGGCATCGATCGGGGTCAGATAGACGACGGCCTTCTGCTCGAAGTCATTGCGCGGCGGTAGCGAGCGGGCTTCCAGGTCGGGAAACCGCCGGATGTGGTCCACATCGACCAGGCACGAGCCATAGAGGCTGTGACCGACAAATCCGCTGTCCGTGCGCTCCAGGCCAATCGCGTCGTCGCCCAGATAGGACAGGCCGGCGCGGAAGCAGGAAATGGAGGAGGTGGTCTTGCCCGACCCGCCCACGCCCACGAACAGCATGCCTCTCATGATGCCGCCCGGTATCTGGCGCGCGATCAGGCCGGCATGGACGAACTGGATGCCATGGCCTGAAAGCCACAGGCAGAACATGCGGTGGAATGGCCGCGCCCGTTCGTCGAGGGCGCGCCGGCCGAGGCCAACGGCCGAGCCGACGACCCTGTTGCGCTCGCGGTCATACCAGATGGCGCCCGATGGCCTCTGTTCACCCAGATAGCGGCGGTCGTCGGA
>JBKJNE010000194.1:0-3472 GCA_046596015.1 Alphaproteobacteria bacterium | reverse complement strand
GTTCCCGTTCCTGATCCGTATTTGAAGATGCGCCCTTCCTTGGCCAGCAGGCTGTAAAGCCCGTGGTCCCCGAGCAGGTCGTCGTCCACCGCCTGGATGAAGCAGGCGTGCGGTTGGGGCCGTGAATAGGCGTCCTTAGAGGCTTTCAGTTCCCCGTCGGACGGATCCACGTACCAATGTCCCTGGGCTTCGCCCGTGATGCCGTATTTCCAGGCCAGGCCGGTATTGAACCATTGCGGCGAGTTGGGCGCGCACATCTGGCCTGCCAGCATGAAGCACAGCTCGTCGCGGAACGCCTGCGCGTCGGCCGCGCTGTCGAAATAGCCGCCCTTCCAGCCCCAGTAGGTCCAGGCGCCGGCCAGCCGGTCGAACACCTGCCTGGCGCTGGTCTCGCCCGCATTGCCGGGGTCGCCCGCCGGCTCGCGCCGCCACAGGAACTCGGGGACGCCGTCCTCGGCGACCGGCTTGGCGGTGAGGGGCACGCCCTTTTTCCGGAAATACTTCTGGGCGATGATGTCGGTGGCCACCTGGCTCCACGCCTCGGGCACCTCGACATTCTCCAGCCGGAAGACGATCGAGCCATTGGGATTGCGGATTTCGCTGACCGCCTTGCGGAAGGCGATCCCGGCGTAAGGCGACTGGCCTTCGGTCGTATAGCGGCGTTCGACTCGCATGTACTTCCCCCTGAACCCTTGCTAGGTCTTTAAATCGGAGAAGCCCGCCATTGCTGGCCATAGATGTAGTGTCGCAGACGGGCTGGAAGCACAAAGGGTAGGGTCAGGATTCTGACCGTATCAAGCGCCATTTTGCTACATTTTGGAAAAAATGTCCTTGCAAACACCAAATGTTGTGGATTGCAACGATTTAGCCCGGCGCTTTCACGCGGAACCGCGCGGAAAACAGCCTCTCGGCCATATCTCCGCTCCAAATTCCTGAAGAATCACAATGTCGTGACGCGGGATTTTCACAGATCGCTGCAACGCAAACCCATGTGTCGGATGCGGGACGGACCCGCCGTCTCGGCGAAAACGCACAACGGCCGCCGCCAGCATCGGGGCTGGACGCGCCGGAACGCGGGTGCCATATTCCGCCCGGCGCGCAACAGCACGGAAACGCAATGGGTATCTGGAGTTCGGTATTCACCTGGTGGAACGGCCAGACGGTCGGCACCTGGCTGCACACGGCGTTGCACGGCCGGAGCGTCGGCGACGACGACCAGGGCAACAAATATTACCAGGACAAGGCCGGCAAGCGGCGCTGGGTGATCTACAACGGACCCGTCGAAGCCTCCCGCGTGCCACCCGAATGGCACCGCTGGCTGCACCATACCGCCGCGCTGCCGCCGACAAAACAGCCGCCGCTGGTGAAACCTTGGGAGAGGGAACACGTTCCCAACCTGACGGGCACCATGGGCGCCTACTATCCGCCGGGCAGCCTGAACGCCGGCGGCGAGCGGGTGGCGGTGACCGGCGATTACGAGGCTTGGCGCCCCGAATAGGGCCCACAACCGAGGCGGCTCGATAGCTCATGCGCGGCACTCTCGTTGAGACATTGATCGGCGCCGTCGTGCTTCTCGTCGCCGCGTGGTTCGTCTATTTCGCCTATTCGCACACCGAGCTTGGCCCGGTCGGCGGCTATCACCTCAGCGCGCGCTTCGACAAGGTCGGAGACCTGGCCAATGGCGCCGACGTCAAGATCAGCGGCATCAAGATCGGCACGGTGACGACCCAGACGCTGGACCCGAAAACCTACGAGGCGGTCGTCGAACTGGGCATCCAGTCCGACGTGGAACTGCCCGACGACACCACCGCCAAGATCGCCTCCGCCGGCCTGCTGGGCGGCAGCTATATCAGCCTGGAGCCGGGCGGCTCCGAGGATCTGCTCGAGGACGGCGACCGGATCGGCTACACACAGGGCGCCGTCGATCTGATGGGGCTGCTCGGCCGCTTCATCTACGGCTCCACCGACAGCGGCAAGGAAGCGGCCAAGCCCGACGCGCCCGCGCCCGCGGTGGAAGCCGGACAGTGATGACGGTGCTGGGATGACGGTGCTGGCGAGGGGACTGATCGTCGCCGCCGTATTCGGCCTGCTGGCCGGTCCGGCGCTGGCCGAGGATCCCGACGAGGCCATGGCCATGCTGGCGCGGCGCGAGGCGGCGGTGCCCAGGGACCAGATCGTCACCCTGCGCGGCGTCGACAAGATCACCGCGCGGGTCACCGACATCAGGGCGCCGATGAACAAGCCGCTGCGCTTCGGGTCGCTGGAGATCACGCCGCGCACCTGCAGCAAGCGTCCGCCGGAAGAGACGCCGGAGGTGACCGCGTTCCTCGAAATCTCCGACATCAAGGCCGACGGCACGAAGAAGAAGCTGTTCAGCGGCTGGATGTTCGCGTCGAGCCCGGCGCTGTCGGCGCTGGAGCACCCGGTCTACGACGTCTGGGTGATCGACTGCAACGCCATCGCGCCGGGGATGTGAACCGGCAGCTTCAGGAAGTTCCCCTGGACCGACAGCGCCTGTCCCAGAAGCCGGTGATAGACTGTGCGCGGCACCTCGATGGCGCCGAATCCTGAAAGGTGGGTGGTGACGAACTGGGTGTCGAGCAGGGTGTAGCCGCCGGCGATCATCCGCGCCACCAGGTGCACGAGGGCGACCTTGCTGGCGTTCCGCTCGCGCGAGAACATGCTTTCGCCGAAGAACGCGCCGCCCAGCGACACGCCGTACAGCCCGCCCAGCAGCTCGTCGCCGCGCCAGCACTCCACCGAATGCGCCGCGCCGCGCTCGTAGAGATCGACGAACAGGCGGAAGATCTCCTCGTTGATCCAGGTCGAGGGCCGCTCCGGCGTCGGCTCGGCGCAGCCGCGCACCACCTCCTGGAAGGCTCGGTTGACCCAGACGTCGAACCGGTCCGACCGCACCGTCCGCGCTAGCCGCCTGGGGATGTGGAAGCCGCGCAGCGGCAGGATGCCGCGCCGCTCCGGATCGACCCAGAACAGGGTAGGGGTGTCGGCGCTCTCGGCCATGGGGAACACCCCCGACGCATAGGCCGACAGGACGATTTCCGGGGTGAGCTGCTTCATGTCTTCCGCACGGCCCTGATCATCCCGCCGGGATGATCAACACTTATTACACCAGGGCAGCGCGTGCGCTGCCCTGGCCGGAAGAAGTCTAATC
This sequence comes from Alphaproteobacteria bacterium, assembly GCA_046596015.1. Lineage (GTDB taxonomy): Bacteria > Pseudomonadota > Alphaproteobacteria > SMXS01 > SMXS01 > RI-34. The sequence continues at coordinate 300 of JBKJNE010000194.1, read as the reverse complement.
CTTTTTGGCCAGAAACTCTTCCAGCCAATGTATGTGGTATGCGCCGTCGATGAATTCGGGGTTCTGGATCAGCCTGGCGTGCAGCGGAATCGTCGTCGACACGCCGCCGACGACGAATTCCTCCAGCGCCCGCCGCAGCCGCATCAGGCAGGCGTTGCGGGTCTTGCCGTGGACCACGAGCTTGGCGATCAGACTGTCATAATAGGGCGGCACCGAATAGCCGGCATAGAGCGCCGAGTCGACGCGCACGTCGAGGCCGCCCGGCGGATGGTATTCGGTGATCTTGCCCGGAGTCGGCGA
>JBKJNE010000139.1:0-3179 GCA_046596015.1 Alphaproteobacteria bacterium | reverse complement strand
CGGCGCCGCTGGGCGGCATCTTCTGGGACGGCGGGGCGGCGACGTTCATCAACAAGGGCACCAACGGCCGCTGGAAGGACACGCTGACGCCGGAGGACTGCGCCCGCTACGAGGCCGTGGCCCGCGAGCAGCTGGGCGAGGAGTGCGCCCGCTGGCTGGCGACGGGCGAGCAGCCGGCCTAAGCCCAGCCGCCCGCGAACGGCATGATGTTGCCGGTGATGAAGTCGCTGCGGTCGGAGGCGTAGAACGCGACCAGATGGGCCGCCTCCTGGGGCTTGCCCAGGCGGCCCAGCGGGATGTTCTTCACCATCTTGGCGTAGGCGTCCTTGTTGGCGAGCAGCTCGGGCGGGAAATAGTCCGGGTTCTCGATGTAGTTGGAGGCGATGGCGTTGACCTGGATGTTGTCCTTGCCCAGCTCGCGCGCCAGCGATTTGGCGAGGCCGTTGGCGCCCGCCCGCGCCGCCGCGTACATGGAATAGTTGGCCAGCCCGTTGAGCGCCGAGGCCGAGGTGAGGAACAGGATCTTGCCGGCCTTGCGCGCCTTCATGTGCGGCACCACGGCGCCCGCCATCATGAACGGGAACACCATCAGCGCCTCGATGCCGTCGCGGAAGTCCCGCGGATCGGCGGTCTCGACCGGCGCGCGGATCGCCGGGAAGGCGTCGTTGTTGACCAGCACGTCGAGGTGCCCCAGCGCGGACAGCGCGGCGGCGATGATCCCGGCCGGCGTCTCATCGGCGATGGCGGTCAGGTTGGCGCGGCCGGCAACGAACGCATCCGCCCGCGCCCGATCGGCGAAGGCGGGATCATGGCAGACGACCGAGGCGCCCTCCTCGATCAGGCCATCGCAGATTTCAGGGCCGGCCCAATGGGTGGCGAAGGTGACGAGGATCGTCCTGTCGTTGAGCAGCATCGCGTGTCCCCTGTTGTCCGGGCGCGATCACACACCGGCGCGCCGCCGGCGTCCAGCCAAACATGCGGGCGTCATCGCCGGATCAGAACTTCCGCTGCGGCATGCGCGACAGGAGCGCCGCCGCTTCCTTGAGGATCAGCTCCTGGAAGTGCTTCTGCAGCTCGGGCTTGGTCAGCGCGTGGCCGCAATGCGGGCATGCGCTGCCGACCATCTCGCCCAGCGTCGCGGGACGTTCCGGCGCCTGATAGGCGGTCTTCCCACAGGAAGGGCACGGAACGACGACTTCTTGCACAGGCGACTCCTCCAAGATTGGCTGACCTTATCACGCCCCCACAACGAAATCCCGTTTCGCTCCCCAGGCGGAACGGGACCTGATGCGGTGACGCGGCGTTACGCTAGTGTAGCAATGCTGAAAATTGCAGGAGCCGGCCAGTGACCGCCCTAAATAGCGAAACAACCCTCGGATGGGAAGAGGCACAGCGCCAGGCGCTGGGGCGCTACCGCCTTGGCGCCGGCCTGCTGCTGCTCGCCATGGCGGCGGTGTACGGTGCGACGCTGTTCGGGCCGGTCGATGGATTCTGGATCGGCCTGGCTCACAACGGCGCCGAGGCGGCGGTGGTCGGCGGCCTGGCCGACTGGTTCGCGGTCACAGCCCTGTTCCGCCATCCGCTGGGCATCCCGATTCCGCATACCGCCATCCTGCCCAACAACAAGGACAGGATCGGCGAGAACCTGGGCAACTTCGTCGCCCGGCATTTCCTCGAGCCCGAGACGGTCGCTGCGAAGCTCCGGACCATCGACGTGGCGGGCCGGGTCGGCCGCTGGATGAGCGATCCGGGCGTCGCCCGCACCATCGCCGATCGGGCGGTGGCCGCCGTGCCGCGGATGATGGCGACGGTGAGCGACACCGACGTGCGGGCGTTCTTCCACCGGGCGCTGAGCCGCCAGCTCGAAAACGTCAATTTGCCGGTGGTGCTGGGCAACGTGCTGGCGCTGCTGCGCGACAGCGATCAGCACCACGCGCTGCTGGACCAGGCGCTGATCGTCGCCAGGCGCTATCTGGAGCAGCACTCGGACATGATCTACGACCAGGTCGATGCCCAGAGCAAATGGTGGGTTCCGCGCAGCGTCGACCGCAAGGTGGCGACCGCCATCGTCGGCGGCATCACCGACTTCCTCGGCGACATGTCGAACCCCGATCACGCCGTGCGCGCGCAGTTCGACGAGGCTGTCGGCGTGCTGATCGAGAACCTGCGCTCGCGGCCCGCCACCCAGCAGCAGGTGCGCGACTTCGCCGGACGCATCCTCGACAGCCAGGCGACGCAGGACTATCTGGCGAACCTGTGGCAGCACCTGCGCGCCCAGCTCGAGGACGGTGCGGGCGTCCACTCGGACTCGCTGCGCGCCACGATCGCCGATGGCATCCGTTCCATCGGCCGGACGCTGAACGAGGCGCCGGACATGCGCGAGCGCCTCAATGCCTGGCTCGACGAGGCGGTGCGCACCGGCATCGTGCCGTGGCGCCGCGAGATCGGCGCGTTCATCACCGAGGTGGTGCGCAGCTGGGACCCGAAAACCCTGACCGATCGCGCCGAACTGGCCATCGGCCGCGACCTGCAGTTCATTCGGGTCAACGGCACCATCGTCGGCGGATTGGTGGGATGCGCGCTGTACCTGATCGCGGTGCTGGCGGCGCGGTAGGTCCGGCTAGAACCGATATTGCCCGGAGATCGACCACATGAACTGGTTGGGGCTGCCGCGCATTTCGACCAGCGGGCTGTCGGCGGCGTCGCTCATCAGGCGGGAATAGGCGACATAGGTCGCGAAGTCCCAGTGCTTCCACTTGGTGAAGCGCACCCCGACGCGCGCGGCGACGTCCTTGATACCCGATCCGGCATCGAATTCGGGCAGGCCGCTGGCGATGCTCTGGGCCTGGGTGATGCCGAAATTGCGCTCCATGAAGTTGCCGCTGGTCCAGGTGACCTGGGCGCCGCCTTCCAGATAGAAGCCGCCGCCGAGCGGAAGCTGGGAGCCGGCATAGACCGCCGCGAGCAGGCCGTCATGGCCGCCGGCCACGTCCCGGCCCACCTCGGCGCCGACGATGGCCCAGCCGGGACGCCATTCGGCGAAGCCGCCGAGTTCGAAGGAATCACTCACATTGCCGAGGCCCATGAGATCGGGCGAGCTGTCCTCGTCACGGCCGAAGCGGTAGCGGGCCTGGGCGCCGGTGACGAAATTTTCGTTATGGACGATAAACACCCGCATG
>JBKJNE010000112.1:0-2937 GCA_046596015.1 Alphaproteobacteria bacterium | reverse complement strand
ATCGCCGCCGTCCTCGCCACGTCGGCGGCCGGCGCGCCGCAGCATTCCTCCCTCGGCCTCACCGAGCAGAAAAAGGATTCGCCCGGCGGCAAGGTCTATGCGGCCGGCTGCGCCGGTTGCCACGAGACCGGCGTCTCGCGCGCGCCGCATCCCAAGATGCTGCAGTTCATGGCGCCCGAATCCATCTACCGGGCGCTGACCGAAGGGGTGATGAAGCCGCAGGCGGCGCACCTGTCCGACCTGGAGAAGAAGCAGGTCGCCGAATATCTCACCAACCGGAAGCTGGGCGCGAAAGTCACCGAATCGGCGGCGCCGCAATGCACCGGCGAGGCCGCCCGCTTCGATTACGGCCAGCCTCCCGCCGTGCCCAACTGGGGCCTCGGCTACGGCAACGACCGGCTGGTGCCCAGCGAGCGGGCCGGCATCGGCCGCGCCAACGTGGCGTCGCTGAAGCTGAAATGGGCGTTCGCCTTCCCCGACGCCCTGCGCGCCCGGTCGCAGCCCGGCCTGGCCGGCGGCGCCGTGTACGTCGGCAGCCAGAACGGCACGGTGTTCTCGCTCGACCGCGACACCGGCTGCGTGCGCTGGATGTTCCATGCCTCGGCCGAGGTGCGCACCGGCATCGTCGTCAGTCAGTGGAAGGCGGGCGATGCCGCCGCGAAGCCCCGGCTGTTTTTCGGCGACCTGATCGGCAACGTTTATGCCGTCGACGCCGTGACCGGCGCGCAGGTCTGGCGCGCCCATCCGGACGAGCACCCCAGCGCCACCATCACCGGCACGCCGACCCTATATGGCGGCCGGCTCTACGTGCCGGTGTCGTCGCTTGAGGTGGTGCCGGCCACCGATCCGGAATACGCCTGCTGCACCTTCCGAGGCTCGGTAACGGCGCTCGACGCGGCGACCGGCAAGGAGGTCTGGAAAACCCATACGATCGACGAGACGCCCGCGGTCCGCGGCAAGAACCAGGTGGGCACCGACCGCATCGGCCCGTCCGGCGCGCCGATCTGGAACAGCCCGGCGATCGACGAGAAACGCGGCCAGCTCTATGTGGGCAGCGGCGAGAACTATTCGTCGCCGGCGACGGCCACCAGCGATTCGATCTTCGCCATGGACCTGAAGACCGGCAAAAAGAAGTGGGTCTACCAGGCCACCGCGGGCGACGCCTGGAACTCGGCCTGCGTCGCCGAGCCCAAGCACAACTGCCCGGAGGAGAACGGCCCCGACTTCGACTTCGGCGCCGCCATGGTGCTGGCGCGCGCCGATGACGGCACCGAGCTGGTGCTGGGGCCGCAGAAGTCGGGCGTGGTGCACGCCGTCGATCCCGACACCGGCAAGCTGGTCTGGAAGACCAAGCTGGGCCGCGGCGGCCTGCATGGCGGCGTCCATTTCGGCATCGCGGCCGACACCGGCCGCGTTTTCGTGCCGATCTCCGACGCACCGGATACGGTCAGCTATGACGAGGAACCCAATCCCGGCCTCTTCGCGATCGACCTGAAGACCGGCGCCAATGTCTGGCGGATGCCGCTGGAGGACGAGTGCAACGGCCGCGAGTTCTGCGCCGTGGGCAACGCGGCGGCGATCACCGCCACGCCCGAACTGGTCTTCGCCGGGGCGCTCGACGGCTATTTTCGGGTGCACGACGCGGCCACCGGCAAGATCCTCTGGAAGCTGGACACCACCCAGCCGGTCAGGACCGTGTCGGGCGTGATGGCCCATGGCGGTTCCATGGACGGCGCGGCGGCGGCGGTTCCCGACCGGGGCCTGCTGTTCATCAGCTCAGGCTACAATTTCGCCGGCCACATGCCGGGCAACGTGCTGCTGGTTTACGAGGCGCCGACGCGGTGAGCCGCCCTGCGACCATGGGCCGTGACTCGGCTCTAGGTGTTTGATAGACAACGGTTCACAACTGAAAACGGCCGACCCATTTCCATGCCGCCACCAGTCGATCATGAAGCCCGCCGCAAGCAGGTCGCCGCCATCGCCGCGACGCTGCTGGCCAAGTCCGGCCTCGAGGGCGTTACCTTCCGCGACATCGCCAAGGCGGCCGGCTACAGCACCGCCATCGTGTCGCACTACTTCCACAACAAGCGCGAGCTGATGACCTACATCTTCCGCTCGGCCGCCGTCGGCACGGTGGCCAAGGTCGACGAGGAGCTGGCCGCCGGAAAGCCGATCCAGGAATGCGTCGAATGGCTGCTGCCGCTCGACGAGGAGCGGACGCGCGACTGGCAGATCTGGATCGCGTTCTGGGGCCACGTCGCCAACGATCCCGAGATGATGGCCGAACAGCAACGCCGTGCGCACGAGGCGCTCGACCTGATCAGGCGTGTGCTGGCGCGTGAATATGCCGGTCTCGACATCGACCCGCAGGTCATCGAGCTGCGCGCCCGCCGCCTGCTGGCCATGGTCACCGGCCTCGCCACCGAGACGGTGTTCGATCCCCAGCAATGGCCGCCGGAACGCCAGCGCGCCGTCCTCGCCGACGAGATCGCGACCATCAAGCGTTAGGTCATTGGAACCGCTTCGCGGTCCCCCTCAACCTGCCCTCTCCCCGGTGGGGCGAGGGGACGGTTTCATCGACGCCGGTTCCCTTCTCCCCGCCGGGGAGAAGGTGGCGCGTAGCGCCGGATGAGGGGCCTTCAGCTCCGCTCGTATTCCTTGGCCGCGGTGAACCGCAAATCCTCCAGCGGCGCGGCCTGGAACGACACGCGCACCCGTTCGTCGGACACCTCGCCATAGGGCGTCGAGCGCTGCTTCGGCGACCGGCCGTTGCCGCGGATGATGTCCTCCATGCGGTACGGCTCCATCTCCTGGCCGTGGCTGGCGCCGGCGGCGCGGGTGATGGTCTCGTTCATCAGCCGCGCCGCCGGCGCCAGCCACGGCCAGGAGATGGAGCCGTACCGCATGGAGGACATCATCCGCGGCAACGGCCGGTCG
>JBKJNE010000006.1:0-3117 GCA_046596015.1 Alphaproteobacteria bacterium | reverse complement strand
TGCCGGCGCCGTTGGGCCCCAGCAGGCCGACCACCTCGCCGCGGTGCACATCGAGACTGACGCCCTTCAGCACCGGGCGGCCCTTGAAGCTCTTGCTGATGCCGACGACGAACAGGCCCTCGCGGCGCCGTTCCGGATCGACCGGCGGCGGCACGGTGCCGTCGTCGCGCACGGTGGCGGCGATGGTGTCGAACACCCGGGACGGATTCTGCTCGAACAGGTCGCCGGGCTTGAGCTTGCCTTCGCTGGTCACTGAACCGCCTTAGTTCTTCTTCGGGGTGGCCGGCTTGGTGTCGGCGGTCCCCTCCTTGTTCTTCGTCGCGGGCGTGAATTCGCCACGTACCCGTTGATCGCCCTGCGTGCTGGCCATGCCCTGAACGCGGGTCTGGCCCGTGTCCAGGTTCAGCTCCAGCCGGCTGCCGCGCACCACGCTGCCGCCCTGGTGCAATACCACGTGACCGCCCATGGTGACGAGCTGGCGGCCGATGTCATAGACCGCCCAGTCGCCCTCGGCCTTGTCGCCGCGCGAGGTGATGCGGACGTTCCCGCGGGAATCGATGCGGGTCACCGAGCCGGTCAGGCTCGACTCCTCCTGGCCGGACTTGTCCTTGCCGGTCTGGTAGTAAACGCGCACCTCGTCGCTCAGCAGGGTCATGTCGCCCTGGATGGCCTCGACCTTGCCGAGGAACATGGCGACGCTGCCTTCCTTCTGGACTTCCAGCCGGTCGGCGGAGAACTCGATCGGGTCCTTGGCATTGTGGCTGCTGAAGCCGGTCTTGGCCGCCAGCGCTGCCGGAACGGCGAGCGCCGTCGCGAACAGCAGCGCCAGCGCCAGTCTGGAGTGAATCCGCATTTTGCCTTCGAGCATCGCGCCGCCTTCAGTCGACTGCGCGGGGATAGACAGTCATCTTCACCCCATTGCGCAACGTTATATTTTCCGTCTTCGTGTCGACGTCGAGGCCGCCGGCGGTGAATTTGCCGAACGGGCCCTGGCCATGCACCGCCTCGTTGCTCGTCCCCTTGCCCTCGGACAGGTACATCGTCAGCTTCGGCGTGTGGACTTCCATGCCCGAGTCCGAGAATACATTCACTTGTCCCGACAAATCCAGAACCTCGGACTTGGTGTGGAACGTACCCATCGGCGCATCCACCGTCACCCACGACCCGTCCTTCGACTTCAGGTCGGCGGCGATGGTATCGAGCATCACCAGCTCGTCGTTCGCGGCGTCGTGATAGGCCGAATTGGCGGTGACCGAGAACGTGCGGTCCTCGGTATCGGTTCCGACGAAGCGCGGCGACACCATGCGCGCCTTGTCGTCGGATTCCTTGAGTTCGGAGAACGCCAGGGTGAAGCCGGTGCTGGAGCCGCGGATCGCCGGAACGATCAGGATGCCCGCCAGCAGGAGCGCCGCCCCCGCCGGCAGCACGCGCTTCATCAGCCGCACATAGCGGCTATAGCGATCCTCCCGATTGACGAGGAGGTCGTAGCGGTGTTCCACGGGCGTTCTCCAGCCGGGCGTCGCCTTGCCTAGACATAGGGCGACTTTCGTTAGAGGCACTATCTATGGGCAATGGGCGCACCGATCAAGGCAAGCCGCGCGCTCACATATGCGCGAAGATGTCTTCCTCGGACCAGCCGGCCAGGTCGAGCCGCGCCCGCGTGGGCAGGAAGTCGAAGCACGCCTGCGCCATGGCCGTGCGGCCCTCGCGCTCCAGCATGATGTCGAGCCGGGCCTTGATCTCGTGCAGGTAGAGCACGTCCGACGCCGCATAAGCGCGTTGCGCCTCGCTGAGGTCGGCGGCGCCCCAGTCCGAGCTCTGCTGCTGCTTCGACATGTCGATGTTGAGCAGCTCGCGGCTCAGCTCCTTCAGACCGTGACGGTCGGTATAGGTGCGCACCAGCCGCGAGGCGATCTTGGTGCAGTAGACCGGCTGCGGCATCACGCCCAGCCGGGCAAACAGCGCGGCAAGGTCGAAGCGCGCGAAATGAAACAGCTTGAGCACGGTGGGATCGGACAGCAGCGCGATCAGGTTCGGCGCGTTCACCGGCCCCTGCGGGATCTGCACCAGATGGGCCGAGCCGTCGCCCGCCGACAGCTGGACCAGGCACAGCCGGTCGCGGCCGGGCTTCAGCCCCATGGTCTCGGTGTCGATCGCGACGGAGGTGCCGAAGCTCAGGCCGGCCGGCAAATCGCCACGATGCAGGGTAACTGTCATTTGAGGAGATTTCCGCAGGCCGAAACGACTTCGGCGATTGGTGCCCAGGAGAGGACTCGAACCTCCACGACCTTGCGATCACTAGCACCTGAAGCTAGCGCGTCTACCAATTCCGCCACCTGGGCAACTCCGTGTGTCACGGTGGACGCAGTTCCTATTGCCCGGCACGATGCTTGTCAACAATCCAATCGCGACGCCAATCACAACGCCCATGCGACAGGGCCGTCATGCGGCCCGCGCCGGGAAGTTTCGGATAGCAATCCTGCGGCCCGGCGGTATTTTAGCGTCCAATTCCATCCCCGCACGAACAGGGACTCCATGACTCGTGACCTCGTTACGGTGATCGGCGGCTCCGGCTTCATCGGCCGGTACGTCGTGCGCCTGCTGGCCAAGCAGAAGCATCGCGTCCGGGTGGCCGTGCGCCATCCCAACGAAGCCCTGTTCCTGAAGCCCATGGGCGACGTCGGCCAGATCCAGCTGCTCGAGACCAATATCCGCAACGCCGCCTCGATCGCGCGCGCCGTCGATGGTGCCGACGCCGTCGTCAACCTGGTCGGCATCCTGCAGCCGTCCGGCCATCAGGACTTCCAGTCGATCCACGTTGCCGGCCCCGAGGCCGTGGCGAAGGCCGCCGCCGCCGCCGGTGTCCGCCGGCTGGTCCAGGTGTCGGCGATCGGCGCCGACCGGCGTTCCGAATCGGCTTATGCCCGCACCAAGGCCGAAGGCGAGGCCGCGGTGCGCGCCGTCTTCCCGGCCGCGACCGTCGTCCGCCCGTCGATCGTGTTCGGCCCGGAAGACGACTTCTTCAACCGCTTCGCCGGCCTGGCGTGCGTGCCGCTGCTGCCGCTGCCGCTGATCGGCGGCGGCAAGACCCGGTTCCAGCCGGTCTATGTCTGCGAC
>JBKJNE010000451.1:0-5721 GCA_046596015.1 Alphaproteobacteria bacterium | reverse complement strand
CTTCGCCTCGTCCTGCTCGCTCTATGGAGCAGCGGGAGGCGACGCGGCGCTGGACGAGACCGCGCCCATGGCGCCGGTCTCGGCCTATGCGGAATCGAAGGCGGGTTCGGAAACCGGATTGCTGGCGCTGGCCGATGCCGGATTCAGTCCTGTGCTGATGCGCAATGCGACGGCCTACGGCGTCGGCCCCCGCCCGCGCTTCGACCTGGTGGTGAACAATCTGGCCGGTTGGGCGCATACGACCGGTGCGCTGCGCGTGTTGTCGGACGGTACGCCATGGCGGCCGCTGGTGCACATCGAGGATATCGCACTGGCCGCCCTCTGCGCCGCCGAGGCGCCGCGCGACGCGGTGCATGGGCAGGCGTTCAACATCGGCCGGGCCGACTGCAACTACCGGGTCCGTGACGTCGCCGTGGCGGTGGGCCGGGTGTTCCCCGATGCGAAGCTCGAGATCACCGGCGAGACCGGCGGCGATGCACGGTCCTACCGTGTGTCGTTCGCCAAGGCGCTAGGCGGCCTGCCCGGCTTCACGCCGCGCTGGACCCTGGAGGCGGGCGTCGATGAGGTGGCGCGCTGGATCCGCGACGGCGGCCTTGCCCTCGATGATTTCCGGTCGTGGCGCTTCGTGCGGCTGGCGGCGCTGAAGCGCCGCCTCGACGCCGGGGCATTGGACGCGCGGCTCAGGGTCATGGCGAGAGCGGGCGCGCGATGACGCAAAAGCGCCTGCTCAGCGTGGTAACCGCGTGCTTCAACGAGGAAGGCAACGTCGAGGCGCTTTACCGCCAGGTGCGGGCGGAATTCGAGGCCATCGGCCGCTATCGTTACGAGCACATCTTTATCGATAACTGCTCGACGGATGGGACGGTGGCGGTGCTGAAGCGCCTCGCTGCGGCGGACTCCAACGTCAAGATCATCGTCAACGCCCGCAATTTCGGTCATATCCGCTCGCCCATGCACGCGATCATGCAGGCAAGGGGGGAAGCGATCATTTCGCTGGTGGCGGATTTGCAGGACCCGCCTTCATTCATTCCTCAGCTCATCGCCAAGTGGGAGGAGGGGTTCCCCGTCGTGCTGTGCATCAAGCGCAGCAGCGAGGAATCGCCGCTGATGTTCTGGCTGCGCAAGCGCTACTACGCGCTGGTCGAGCGGTTGTCGTCCATCGAGACCATCCAGAACTTCACCGGCTTCGGGCTCTATGACCGCCGGGTGATCGAGGAAGTGCGCCGCTACGGCGATCCCTATCCGTACTTCCGCGGCATGATCGCCGAGATCGGCCTGCCGCGCTTCGATATCCCTTACGACCAGCCCACCCGCAAGAGCGGAATCACCAAGAACAACTGGTACACGCTCTACGACATGGCGATGCTCGGCATCACCAACCTGTCCAAGGTGCCGCTGCGGCTGGTGGCCGGCCTGGGCTTCGTGACGGCGGCCGGCTCGCTGGTCGTGGCGCTCGCCTACCTGTTCTACAAGCTGGTGTTCTGGAGCGAATTCGAGCTGGGCCTGGCGCCCGTCATCATCGGTCTGTTCTTCCTGGGCGCGGTGCAGCTCATCGCGCTGGGTATCATCGGCGAGTATATCGGCTCGGTGCACACCACCGTGCAGAACCGGCCCTACGTTACCGAGCGCGAACGGATCAACTTCGACGCCGCGCCACAGGCGCTCGATGCCGAGCCCGTGCGCGATATCAGCCATCAGGCGTGATGCGAGGAGGGGAGTGGGGCGCGACCGCTCAACATAACGGTTCATTCGTATTTGAACCAATATTGCAAGTATTGCGCTTTCCTGCCGATTCGCGCGCTGTTACCCTCATTCCCGGCTTTGGGGGCCACGAGGAAACGGAGGGAATACAGGTGCCGCAGCAGTTTTTTGGGCGCGTCATGGAAGACCAGGACCAGGAGTTCATCAGGGTCCTGGAAGACCTGATCGAAGTATTGGTGGCACAAGGGGTGATTACGCTGGATATGCTTCCCGGCAGGGCCGCCGCGAAGTTCCAGCAGCGGCGCAGCATGCGCGAGCTGGCGCTCGTCAATTAGAGCGCTGGCCGGCGGAGGGTTGCGCGCAAGCAGCCCGCGACCAGGCATCCGGTTTCCGGGATCGCCGCCCACACGGCGACGGGGGATGATCGACGACTATCCTTTGTGCGACAGCGCGTCGACCTGGGCCACTTCGTCGGGGGTCAACGTCCAGGTGACAGCCTGGGCGTTGCGCTCGACCTGCTCGGGCCTGGTGGCGCCGGCGATCACGCTCGCCACGCCGCGCTTGGCCAGCAGCCAGGCGAAGGCGAGGTCGAGCAGTTCCTTGCCGCGGCTCCGCGCGAACGGCACCAGCTTCTCGACGATCGCCCAGTTGGCGTCGGTGGCGTAGGCATTGCCCAGCCCCTGCAGGCGGCCGAAACGGGTATCCTTGCCGCTGGCCTCGCCGCGCTTGTACTTGCCGGTGAGGAAACCCGAGGCGAGCGGGAAATACGGGACGAGGCCCATGCCCGCCGCGTCCAGCGCGGGCGCCAGCTCCTTCTCGACGTCGCGGGCAACCAGGCTGTACTGGTTCTGCGAGGCGATGTAGCCGTTCAGGTGGTGATATCTGGCGATCCAGTGCGCCTCGGTCACCTTCCAGGGCGACAGGTTGCTGCAGGCGGCGTAGCGGATCTTGCCCTGGTGGATCAGTTCGTCGAGCGCGCGCAGCGTCTCCTCGGTCGGCGTGATCCCGTCGGGGATATGCAGGTAGTAGAGGTCGATCCAGTCGGTGTTCAGCCGCTTAAGGCTGGCCTCGACCGCCTGCATGATATAGCGGCGCGAGGCGCCGTTCAGACCGTCGGCCGGGTTCATGGTCTTCAGGCCGAATTTGGTGCCGATCACGACGTCCTTGCGGCGCGGACCCAGCAGCTGGCCCAGATAGGCTTCCGAGTTGTTCTCCTGGGTGCCGTCGCCATAGATATCGGCGGTGTCGAGATGGGTCACGCCCAGGTCGAGCGCCTTGTGCAGCACGGCCTTGGAGGCAGGCACGTCGATCTGCCAGCCGAAATTGTTGCAGCCGAGGCCGAGCGTGGAAACCCTCAGGCCGGAATTTCCGAGCAAGCGTTCTTCCATGGGTTTCCTCCATTTCCTTCATGGACGCCGAATCCGGCGCGGCCCCATGAGTGCCCGGAAGAGACGATGCTGTCACCGAAAATATGCCGGCCTGCTCAGGGATATTTCGCCTTCGGCAGTTCGTAATGCGGGCCGTCGATGAACGCCTTCTTCCCCTCGGCCCGGCGGCGTGCTCCGTAGTCGGCGACGATGTCCTCCGGAGAGTCCTGGCTGGCGGTGAAGTCGATGTCCCAGGCGCCGCCCCAGCGCAGGCTGATGCCCAATTCTCTCGCGGCGATCCGGACCGCGTCGGCGATGCGGTAGATCGGCTCCCATTCCCAGCGCAGCTTGCCGTTGACGTAAGGCACCAGATCGACGGCGTGGCCGGTGATGTGCCGGGAATCCAGCGTCCGGCTGGCGCCCGCTTCCACCAGCCGCCTCTGTTCGAGCAATGTGCGGATACCGTCATGCACGGCGAAATCCTGCGCAGTGAGTTCGATGGCCCGCTTGACCACGGCCACCAGATCGGCGTGGACGCCGTTCAGCTCGGCCAGCGACTTCGTGCCCAACGAAAAGTTGCCCATGTCGTGTCCCCTCGATGCGGTGAAAATCCATCGCGCCGGCGCCGGCAACGCCTCCAGGCGCGTATCGTGCGGGGGCCGCGGATCCTGCCCGGGAACCGCAAGGCCTCTTGCCGGGGATCGTGCTCATGCCGGCCAAGGATAAGCGATGTATTGATGCCGCCGAAAGCAAAGTTGTGGGACATCACGAATTCGGCATCCCTGGTAAGACGCAGCCCGCATTTCCACTATCGTCCAAGGCGGTGAACGGCCAAGATGTGGCTCTGTCGCAGCGGCAAGAACATCGTGGTTGCAGGCTCCATGTACAATGCCCGCGGCCGCCGCGCAGTCGAGGTCGGAGACTTAGGCCAACAGATGGAAACCCGCAAATTCAACGCCATCGTCGGCGCGGCGGTCCTTGTCCTGGCCGCGATTGTCCTCGTCGCGTTGTTCGTGGCGGTCAGGGCCGACTTCAAGAAGGATTACACCTACTACAACATCTATTTCGACCGTCCGATCAGCGGCCTGGCGAAGGCGGGCGAGGTGCGGTTCAGCGGGCTTCTCGTCGGCGAGGTGCGCAAGATCGCCATGGACCAGAGGAAGCCCGGACGTGTCGTGGTGACGATCCGGGTTTATTCGAGCACGCCGGTCACCACCGATACGCTCGCCACGCTGGAGTCGATGGGCTTCACCGGCGTCGCGTTCATGCAACTCCTCACCGACGACCAGGACAACAAGCCCGGCGTGCCGCTCGTCATCGCCGACGACGAGGAATACGCGGTCATCCGGTCGCGGACGGCCGCGCAGGGGACCATGCGGTCGGCGGCCGAGATCCTCGCGTCGACCATGAGAACACTCGATGCGGCCGCGCGGTACATGAGCGACGAGAACATCGCCGGGATTTCGGCCACGCTGGACGCGATCCAGGCCACGTCCGGCGATTACGTGAAGAAAAGCGGCGGTTACAAGCAGGCGATCCTGAAGGCCCGCGACGACATGGCTGAGCTCAACCGGTTCACCGCAGCGTGGGAAGTCACGTCGTCGGAGACGCTGCCGGCGAAGATCGCGGGCTTGAGGGAAACCGCGAAGAACCTCGAGGAGCTGAGCAACGACCTCGATGTGGCCGTGACGGAAAAGCGCGCGTCGTTCTCCGGCCTTTCGTCGGGCAAGCTGCCCGAGCTCAACACATTCGCGACCGAACTGCGGCGCGCCGCCGCCTCGTTCAACAGAACGCTGGAGCGTATCGAGGACGATCGGGTCGAGATGCTGTTCAAGCCGGACCCACCGGAAGTGGAAATACCGAAGCCGTGATGCTCGGGGTATTCCGCCTGGGTCTCTACCGGAGAGCCTCGGCCCGCGTTGGCCGCGGGACGTCGGATGAAATTTTCCCCCGTCTGGCCATGGCGGGAACAACATCGGGCTCTACCTGTTTCTGAGCAAAGCAGCACAGAGGGCTTTCTCCGGTGACCAGAATCGATCGCGCCAGTTTCGCCGAGATGGACAGCGACCAGGCGGCTGGCGATCGGGCGTGGACCGAAGGCCGGTCGCGCAGGCCGTCGGCTGCCGCCGATCTTCGCAGGCTCGATGACTACATCAGGCGCGACGAGACGAGCCTGTCGCGGCAGCGGGCCATTCTCGCCGACTGCGACGGACCGGCCCGCGCCATCGCCGAGGCGACGGTGGCGGAATACGAGCAGGCGCTGGACGCACTCTATCGCCGCCGTGCCAGACTGCTCGCCAGATCCTGAACCTCACGCCGCCATGGGCCGCAGCCACGCCTTGCCTGATCGCGTGAAGACGTAACGGCGTCATCGTCGGTCGCCATGAGAGAGGTCGATGCCCGCCGGATTACAGTATTGAATTTCTCAATGCTGTGAATTGAATATATAAATACTTTCCTGAGGCCCAACAGTTTCCGCAAAAATCACTTTAATCCTCAATAAATCCGCTTGTTCTTGAAAGAGGTATTGAATTTGGCCGAGGTCAACACGATCTAGGGTCCAACCCGTGGTCCGGGCCCCTCTGGCGGGATGCTGTCGGCGCTCCTGCGATGTCGGACCAATATCCGATATCGCTAGCCGGCAATTGCGAGG